>NZ_JBIUWJ010000041.1:0-51947 GCF_044743405.1 Pseudomonas sp. NPDC087626 | reverse complement strand
GCGGCCCCCCAAATCAATGTCGGAGTACGGGCATGCCGAGCCTAAGCGAGGCACCGAGTGGTGGGGTAAGAGCGTTTTGCTTACTTTTGCGCTGTCCAAAAGTGAGCCGCCGTCAGGCGGAACCATAGGAGGTCGTTACCGCAAAAATGGATATGTACTCGGTCTAATCCAACACCCCAGAGGCCCAGAGGCCGCCACGGCGAATGTCCAAGGGGTGCTTTGAGACGTTAGCGTTTTTGCCTTGGGCTCAAGTAACAAGTTACGGCCGTGCAATCAAGCACGGCCCAGTCCCAAGAGACTTACCAGTTGTAGCTCACCGTGCCATACACGGTCCGCTGCTGGCCGTACTGGCAGCCAACGTTGCTGTAGCAGCCTGCCACGTATTCTTTATCGAACAGGTTCGAGGCGTTGAGCGAGACTTCCATACCGTCGAGCGAGGCATCGACCTTGCCCAGTTGGTAGGCGACCAAGGCGTCGACCACGGTGTAACTGTCGACCTTGAAGCTGTTCGCCGAGTCGCCGAAGGTGCTGCCCACGTAGCGGGCACCGCCGCCCAGGCGCAGCCCTTCGAGCGTGCCGCCCTGGACGATATAGTCGCCCCAGATCGACGCCATGTGCTCCGGCACCCGGAACGGTGTATTGCCCTTGTTGCCGACGTCGGACTTGGTGACCTCGACGTCGTTCCAGGTGTAGCTGCCGATCAGATTGAAGCCTTGGGTAATCTCGGTCTTGGCTTCCAACTCGACACCCTGGGAGCGAACTTCGCCTTCCTGGCGTGCGAAGCCGCTGACGTACTCGGTGGCATTCTGCTTGGTCAGGTCGAACACCGCGACGGTGTACAGGCTGTTGCTGCCTGGCGGCTCATACTTCAGGCCGACTTCGTACTGCTTGCCGATTTCCGGGTCGAGTTGCGAGTTGTCGAGGGTGACGCCCATCACCGGCAGGAACGATTCGCTGTAGCTGGCGTACGGTGCAAAGCCATTGTCGAACAGGTAGACCAGGCCCGCACGACCACTGAACTTCTCATCCTTCTGGGTCTGCGGAGCGCGGTCGTCCTTCTGGTTGCTGGCCCAGTCGTAGCGACCACCGAGCAGGAACACCCACTTGTCGATCTTCAACTGATCCTGCAGGTACACGCCGGTCTGCGACAGTTTCTGCTCATAGCTGGAGGCACTGAACGGGACCAGGGTCAGCGGTTTACCATAGACCGGATTAAACACGTCGAACGGCTGCAGGATGAAGTCCAGCGACTGGTCCTGGTTGAACTTGCCGTTGTTGTAGTCGACCCCGGTGAGCAAGGTGTGCTCCACCGGCCCCGTGGCAAAGTTGGCCTGGACCTGGTTGTCCATGGTGAACAGCCGGCCGTCGCCCTTGCGCTGGTCGTTGTAGCGCGAGTAGACGTCGCCCGCCGGGCCGTACAAGGCAATCTCGGAGCTCGACTGGCGGTAGTCGCTGTAACGCACGTTTTGGCGCAGGGTCCAGATCTCGCTCAGGTCGTGTTCGAACACGTAGCCCAGCGACGTCTTCTCGTTGGTCATGTAGTCGTAGGCGCTGTCGCCAACGTAGGTATCGCGATCCAGGCGGCCACGCGGGTCGCGAAACACCGTGCCCTGGGCGGGCAATGGGTTGGCGAAGTTGCCCGTCTGCTTCTGGTACTCGCCCAGCACGGTCAACTCGGTATCGTCGTTGGGGCGAAAGCTGATGGCCGGTGCCAGGTACTCGCGACGGTTGGTGATGTGGTCGGCCTGGGCATCGGCTTCGCGGAACAGGCCGGTCAGGCGATAGCTCCACACCCCCTCCTCATCCAGCGCATCGCCGAGGTCGAAGGCGGTCTGTTGGTAGTCGTGGTTGCCCATCTGCAACTGCACTTGTCGCAACGGTTCGGTGGTCGGGCGTTTGCTCACCAGATTGATCTGGCCACCGGGGTCGGAAGCACCGTAGAGCACCGAGCTGGCACCGCGCAGGACTTCGATCCGCTCCAGGCCATAGGGTTCGGGGGCGTCCCAGCCAAGGAAGTCGGGCAGGAAGGTGCGGGTGCCATCGCGCAGCATGCGCCCGGTGCCTTGCTGGAAGCCACGGATGGTCAACTGGTCGGTGACGAACTGCGGGCCGGCCAGTTCGGCGTTGATCCCCGGCGTGTAGCGCAGGGCCTGGGAGACCGTCTTGGGTTGCTGGGCTTCGATCTGCTCACGGGTCACCACCGACACCGAGTACGGCGTCTCGATGATCGGCGTGTCAGTCTTGGTCCCCGCCGAAGCGCGCTTGGCCACATAGCCGTCATCGGCGCTCACCGAGCTGTACGCCTGGCCGACCACGCTGCTGACCGGCAGGGTCAGCGCCGCATCGTCGGAGCTGCCTTGCAAGGTCACATGATTGCCTTCGATCCGATAGGCGATGCCGGTCCCCTGGATCAACTGGCGCAGCGCTTCTTCGGGCTCCATCTGCCCGGACACACTGCGGCTGCGCAGGCCGGAGACGGTGTCCTGATTGTAGATAATCTGCAGTTTTGCCTGGTTGCCCAGCTCGTACAAGGCCGAGGACAGCGACTTGGCCGGGATGTTGATCTGCACAGGCTCGGCCAGCGCCGGGACCGCCACCGCCATGGCAAGCCCGAGAGTAGCGGCGGCGATGCAGCGACGCAGGCGCTGTGCCGGTTGATTCAGTGGATGAACGCTCATGATGTTCCCTATGGATTTATAGTTTTGTTGGCATATTGGATGGGGCTTGGCGTGTGGCCAGGGGGCAGGCCGCACACCGCTCGAACCCCAGGCGCTCACGCAGACAGCAGACCCGGCGCTTGACCGCTCCAGCGGCGTCGCGACGCAAGGCACTGCGCAAGGCACTGCGCAAGGCCTGGCTACCCTGCCCCTGGTGGCTGCTGCAAAAATGCGCCCGCGCTTCCCCTAGCGCGCGGGTTGGCACACAGCCCTGGGCCACCTCCATGACCCAGTCGATACACAGCGCCACGTTGCCCCACAGCAGGCGCGGCGACAGCCCGGTATGGGCGGCAAAACGGTTGACGAAAGGCTGCAGCAGTTGCTCATCGAACGCGTCCAGCTGGCGTGCGCCATTGCCCAAGTTGAGTAGCGCCGGCCCTGACGCCGGGACATGCAGTTCGTCAGGCTCGCCCTGTTCACTCACGCAGATACGCAACTGCTGCGGGTCCAGGCTTACAGGCTCGGCATACAGCAGGCGCGCCAGCAGCAGCGGTGGCAGGATCAGCGCGCAGAGCTGCTGGTGCCATTGCGATGCAACTGCTCGCGGATCCGCCTGTGGCCAATGCCGGGCATAACGCGCCAACACCGGCGCCAGCATGTCCGGTTGCAACCAGCGGCTCAGCGCGGGCGCCTCACTGCCGGGCACCACACGCATCCGCGCTGCGAGCGGCTGCAGGTCCGGCGGCAAGCGCTGGGCCAGGGTCAGGTTCACCTCAGCCGGCCTCGACAGCGCTGGCGTGGTGCTGCACCAGACGGCCGTTGTCGATGCGCAACAGGCTGTCGGCGGCATCGAAATAGCGGTCGTCGTGGGAGATCACCACGATGGTCTTGCCCAGGCGCTGCAGGTCTGGCAGCAACTCGGTGTAGAAGATGCGGCGGAAGGTCGGGTCCTGGTCCGCTGCCCACTCGTCGAACACCAGCACCGGGCGATGCTCGGTCCACGCTTGCAGCAGCGCCAGGCGCTTGCGTTGGCCGGTCGACAGATCGAGGGTGGAAAAACGCCCGTCTTCGATGCGTACCTTGTGGGCGATCTCCAGGCGTTCCAGGTACACCATCGCCTCTGGCGGCACATCGGCGCCCTGCTGGACGAGGTCCTCGAACAGGAAGAAGTCCGACAGCACGGTGGTGAACAGTTGGCGGTAATCGTCGAGCTGGGCGGCTTCGACCGGCTTACCGTCGAGCAGCAGGCTGCCGCTCTGGGGCACGTACAAGCCCAGCAACAGCTTGATCAGGGTGGTCTTGCCACCACCGTTCTCGCCGACGATGAACACAATCTCGCCCTTGCGGATCGACAGGTTGACCGGGCCGATGGCAAAACCGCTGGCGCCCTCTTCGCTCGGATAACGGTAATGCACGTCACGCAGTTCGATGCTGTGGATTTGCTCAGGCAGCGGTTTGTCGTTTGCCTCCTGCAAGTGCGGCTCGGGTGAGGCGAACTGCTCGGAAAGTTCGGCCACCCGGCGGAACGCCACTTGCGCACGGCTGATATTGGGCAGCGTACCGAGCAGATGCTCCAGCGGCCCTTTCATGTACAGCAGCACCAGGATGAAGCCGCTCAGGGTCGCGGTGCTGGTACTCGGCCACATGGCCTGGAACCCCAGGGCCACGCCAATCACGATGAAGAACAGCGTGGAGCCGACCCCCTTGGCCACCACAAACTGGTTGATCGCGTTGACTTGCTTGCGGCAGATACTGTCAGCAGTGCCTTCGATGCTGTCCTTGAGCAGGCGCTGGCGGCGCGGACGGTTGATGCGCAGTTCCTTGGCGCCCTCGGCGATGGAGCGGTAGTGCTTTTGCAGATCGTCTTCCAGGTCACGGGCCTCGAAGAAGCCCTTGATGCCACGAGCCCGGGCGTAATACTGGGCAACCGAGCCCAGCAGAATCGCCAGGGTGGTGGTGAGGAACATTCCTGGCGACAACTGCACCAGGTACACCAGGCAGCCAAGGGTGACGCTGAACGACACCGCGAGCGGCGCGAAGGCGAAAGCAAAGTCACTGATGGTGTCGACATCGTGGGTCAGCACCGGAATCAGCCGGTGGCTGCGGTAGCGTTCCAGTTGATCGATCGGCGCGCTGAGGATCTTCAGGCCCAAGGTCTTGCGCAGCCGCGCGATCACATGCTGGCCAACGTAGTTGGTGCCGATGTCCGAGATCACCGAGCCGAGTAGCGCCATCAGGCACAGCCCGGCGAAACCCAGCAACA
Organism: Pseudomonas sp. NPDC087626; assembly: GCF_044743405.1. Lineage (NCBI taxonomy): Bacteria > Pseudomonadati > Pseudomonadota > Gammaproteobacteria > Pseudomonadales > Pseudomonadaceae > Pseudomonas > Pseudomonas sp. NPDC087626. The sequence goes on along the minus strand of NZ_JBIUWJ010000041.1, from coordinate 47,027 downwards.
CCCCGCGACTGGCGCCGCCTTCGGCGTGCAGGGCGTGGTTGATGGTCGCCAGCAGGCCAGTGATGCTCAAGCCGCCGAGAATGCCCAGCACGGTCGAAACCAGCAGCAACGGCCAGAAGGGACGCAAAACCTGCGTCAATTCATGCAAGGTACTTCGTGCAGGTGCACTCATTGTCTCGGCTTCCAGGCTTGACGCCCGTCATCGTCCCGTCCGCAGACGGCCGGAATGAGGGCGTGTTAAGGGGCATGCCTGATCGACGAATGAGAGTGGGGTTTGTTCAGCAAATTAGCTGTAAATAACTGCCGAGACGCAGGTCAGCGGGACGAAATCAGGATCACGTCATCGCCACGACGCAGTTTTACCGGAAGCACCCGTGGCAGCGCGCTGATCAACTGGCCCAGGTCGCTGGTGTCGTAGATGCCGCCGAAACGCAGCTCGCCGACTTCGTTGCCTTCCAGTTGCAGGGGCACCTTGAGGTAACGGTTGATCTGTACGATGGCGTCGCGCAGGCTGATGTCGTCCAACATCAGCTTGCCGTTGCGCCAGGCCATCGAGCGCGCGGGGTCGATGCGCTTGAGCTGGAGCATGCGCCCCTGGCTCACCACGGCCTGCAAACCGGCAGTCAGTTCGGTGCCCTGGTTGCGGCCGTCGCCGTCCTCGCCACGCGACACCAGTACCGTGCCTTCGCTCACGCTGACGGTGGTCTGCGCCGGTGCGGTCCAGATATTGAAGTGCGTTCCGGTGACCCGCACGCTGGCGTTGTCGGTACTGATCAAGAACGGCTTGTCGACGTCGCGTTGCACATCGAAATAGGCCTCGCCGTCACGCAGCAACACCTGGCGCCGATCACGAAAGCCCAGGTACAGCATGCCGGTGCGCTGATTGAGTTCCACCTGACTGTTATCGGGGAGCTGAACCTGGCGTCGCGCTTGCTCGGCCATGAAGTAGCGCACACTGCCCGGCAACATGCCACCCGACCAACCGCCCGCCCATGCAGCTCCCACGGCCAACGCCAGCACCGCGGCGCGGGCCAGCAACGGCGCGCGGCGGCGCCGCGAACGAGCCTCAAGCGGCGCTTGCGCCCGCGGTGGCAACTGCTCGCTGACCTGCCACACCCGGCACATCTTCAGGTACTCCGCAGCGTGTTCCGGGTCGGCATCGTACCAACGCAGGAACTCGGCACGGTCCGCGTCGGTGCAATCCTCGAAATGCAAACGCACGCACCAGTCGGCGGCCATTTCGCTCGGGGATTGCTGGGGAACAGAGGGGTTGGGCATGGTGGTAGACAGCGGAAGAATTTCGCCAAGCTTACTCCATCCACTTGGTTTTTGGTTGGTTTCACTCTAAATCGTTCATTTGCCTACGCGCTCCTTCGACCACTTCTGAAGAAGCTGTCGGTTCATTCGTCAACTCTCATGAACGCCTCTGACACGGCCTGCACATGGCCGCTCGCTCAGGGCACCACTTCAAAGGAGGATTCGCGAATGTCCCAGCGACAGTCCAGCAACAAGCCCTTCGACGTCATCGGCGTCGGCTTCGGCCCTTCCAACCTGGCCTTGGCCATCGCCCTCGAGGAACAGGCCGAAACGGCGGGTCGCCGAGCCAACAGCCTGTTCCTCGACCGGCAGACTGACTATCACTGGCACGGCGATACCCTGGTCAGCCAGAGCGAATTGCAGATCTCCTTCCTCAAGGACCTGGTGACCCTGCGCAACCCCACCAGCCGCCACAGCTTCGTCAATTACCTGCAACAGCACGGCCGCCTGATCGACTTCATCAACCTGGGCACGTTCTATCCTTGCCGCATGGAATACAGCGACTACCTGCGTTGGGTCGCCGGGCATTTCCGCGAGCAGTGTGCCTACGGCAACCGCGTCGACCGGGTCGAGCCGGTGATTGGCATGGATGGCAGCGTCGAACTGCTGGACGTGGTCTCGGTCGACAGCCAGGGCCGCGAACATCGCCGACGCACCCGCTCGGTAGTGGTCGGCACCGGTGGCACGCCACGCATTCCGGCGGTGTTCCGGGACCTGCGCGACGACGACCGGGTGTTCCACCACTCGCGGTATCTGAGCCGCATCACCCAGCAACGCTGCGCCCGTGGTGAGCCAATGCGCATTGCCGTGGTCGGCGGCGGGCAGAGCGCGGCCGAGGCGTTCATCGACCTCAACGACAGCTACCCGAACGTCAAGGTCGACCTGATCCTGCGCAGCGAAGTGCTCAAGCCGGCCGACGACAGCCCCTTCGTCAACCAGATCTTCGCCCCGGAAAACACCCACCTGTTCTTCGACCAGCCCGAGCCCGAGCGCGAGCGGCTGATCAGCGAATTCCACAACACCAACTATTCGGTGGTGGACCTGAACCTGATCGAACAGATCTACGCCATTCTCTATCGCCAGAAAGTCTCCAAGCGTGAGCGCCATGCCTTCCGCTGCCGGACACAGGTGCAGAGCGCCACGTCCGGCGAACACGGGGTGCGCCTGCACCTGCGCGATGTCGCCACGGGCCAGGAAGAAGTCCAGCACTACGATGCCGTGATCCTCGCTACCGGTTACGAACGCACCTCGCACAAGACCCTGCTGGCACCGCTGGCCGACTACCTGGGCGACTTCGACGTCGAGCGCAGCTACCGCGTGCGCGCCACGCCGAACCTCAAGGCCGGCGTGTTCGTCCAGGGTTTCTCGGAGGCCAACCATGGCCTCAGCGATACCCTGCTGTCGGTCCTGCCGGCCCGCGCCTGGGAAATCTCCGAGGCGTTGCTGGAGATGGCCGAGTCCTGCGAGCACGAGCACCTGCAATTGCTCGACACTGCCCTGTCGGCATCCGCCTGAATGGAGCTACCTGGATGAACATGACCACCGGAGCGCTGACCGCCGCTATCGCCAGCAAGCCCCAAGGCGAGCTCTACCGTCGCTACGACGAGCAACTGGGGCTGTGGATGTCCTTGCGCACATTGGACATCGAGCAGGACCTGGCGCTGTTCAACCGCTGGCAGAACAACCCGCGCGTCGCGCACTTCTGGCAGGAGCAAGGCACGCTCGACGAGCACCGTGAATACCTGCAGAAGATCAGCGACACCCCGCACATCTTCAGCGTCATCGGCTGCCTGAATGACCAGCCCTTTGCCTATTACGAGGTCTACTGGGCCGCGCATGACCGCATCGCGCCGTTCTACCCGGCAGCTGAATTCGACCGCGGCATCCATATGCTGGTGGGCGAGGAGCATCATCGCGGCCCGGCCAAGGTCGATTGCTGGCTGCGCTCGCTGGTCAGTTGGCTGCTGCTCGACGAATCGCGCACCCAGCGCGTGGTGGCCGAGCCTCGGGCCGACAACGACAAGATGATCGGCTACATGACCTCGGTGGGCTTTCGCAAGCACAAGGAGTTCGACTTCCCACACAAACGCGCGGCACTGATGGTGCTTGAGCGCGACGACTTCGGCCCGCTGCTCGCGGGCTGACCTCCCCTGCCGGGCGCTTGGCGCCCGGCAGTCTTGTCCTCAGTTCGCCAATGCCTGGGCCAGATGGCTCGCCAACTCTGCGTAGACCTGATCCACACCCGGCATGACCGCGCCCATCCGCAGCAGATCGTGGGTCGCGGCGTAGGAGCGGCAGGTCACCGTCACCCCCGCCTGTTGCAAGCGTTCGGCGTAGGCCTGGCCTTCATCGTGCAACGGGTCGTACTGGGCCAGCCCGACGAACGCCGGGGCCGCGCCCTGCAAGTGCTCACACAGGAGTGGCGAAAAGCGCCAGTCCAGGCGATCGGCCGGGGTGCGCTGGTAGTGGCTGTAGAACCACTCCAGCGTCGCGCTCTCCAGCAAGTAACCTTCGTCGAACAGCTCGCTGGACACCGTGCTGCGCGAAGCATCGGTAGTGGGATAGCACAGCAGTTGCAGGCGGATCGGTGGCCATTGCTGCGGGGCCTGCGCCGCCTGGATTGCCAGCACGGTGGCCAGGGTCGCGCCGGCGCTGTCGCCGCCAACCGCCAGCCGGGTCGCGTCCAGGCCATGCTCGGCGCCCTCGGCCACCAGCCAAAGCAAGGCATCCTCGGCATCGAACAGCGCGGTGGGGAAACGGTGCTCCGGGGCCCGCCGGTAATCCACCGCGAGCACCGCACAAGGCGTGCGCCAGGCAAGTTCTGCGCAGATACCGTCATGGGAATCCAGGCTGCCCACCACATAACCGCCACCGTGCAAGTACAACAGCACCGGCCACGGCTGCGCGCCAGCGACCTCGGGCAGATAGAGGCGCAGCGCCAGGCTGGCGCCGTCGCGGGTACGAACCGTCAACTCGCGGCGTGCCACTTGCTGGGTCTGGGGCCAAGCCCAGACCAGCCCAGCGGAAGCCTGCTCGAAGGTGTCGCGGGCCAATTCCGGCGACAAGGCGTGCAGCGGTGGACGGCCGGCCAGCCGCCCCTCCTCCACCAGATCGAGGAAAGCGCTCAGTTCAGGATGCAATGACATGGTTGAAAATCCTTGAAAGGGGGTCGCGCGGCTCATTCGAGCCCCGCGCATTGATCGATCAGGCTGTGCAGCTCGGCCTGGAATGCGTCCAGCAGCCGTTGCACGGTTTGCGGGCGGTAGCGCTTGGCGCTATATATGCAGCGCATTCCCAAGCAGCCGTCATGCACCTGGCCAATGATTTCCAGCCAATTGGCCAACGGCGCCGACGGGCTGTGGAAGTCGCCCAGGCTTTCTGGAGCGGCACCGAACAACGACTGTGGGCTGATCGCCTGGTCGAGTTGCCCGAGGTAGTTGAAGGTGATGCGCGGCTGCGGCAGTTGCGCCAGGGCCTCGCGCACTTCGGTACGCCCCAGGTAACGCAGGACACCAAAGCCCAGGCCGCGCTCCGGCAGTTGCGCCAATTGCTCGCGCACCGCCCGGACCGACTCGGCCACCTCGCCGTTGCCCGGGTGCAGGTGCACCGGGAACATACTGGTGAACCAGCCCACGGTGCGGCTGAGGTCGAGTTCATCGAACAGGTCCTCGCGACCGTGGCCTTCGAGCTGGATCAACGCCGAATCGTGCTGACTCCAGCGGCACACGGCACGCGACAGCGCGCTCAGCAACAGGTCATTGATCTGCGCTTGCAGGGCCGCCGGCACAGCCTTGAGCAGCAATTGGCTACGCGGCTGATCAAGCGTGAACCGGACCTCGGCCGAAGTGCCCACCAGATTGCGCCCACGCGGGTTATCGACCGGCAGACTCGGCGGCGTATCCGCGCCCAACTGGTGCTTCCAGTAATCCAGCTCAGCCTCGCCTTCAGGGCTGCGCGCCCGCGCCTGCAGGCGCTGCGCCCAGTCACGGTAGCGACTGCCAGGCAACGCCAACTCAGGCGCGCACCCGGCGCATGCGGCCTGGTACGTCGCCAGCAGGTCCTCGAGCAGGACTGGCCAGGACACCCCGTCCACTGCCAAGTGATGAACCACCAGCAGCAGGCGCTCGCCGCCCTCTGCCAGCCGTGCATGCAGCACCCGCAGCAGCGGGCCGTTGGTCAAGTCGAGGCTGCGCTGGGCCAGTTGGATGGCCGATTCCATGGCTTGGCTGTCGGCGAGGTCTTGTTGCCAGAGCACTGGGACCTGCTCGACCTCCTCAAGGCTGGCGTAACGTTGCGACCAGCCACCCGGCCCCTGGACGAAGCGCAACCGCAGGGCCTCGTGACGCACCAGCAGCTGTTGCACCGCCTGCTTAAGGGCGTCGGTCTGCAGCGGTTGCAGCACGTCCAACAGCAGCGCCTGGTTAAAGTGCTGGCGCTGATCCATCGGCACGTCGAACAACCACTGCTGGATCGGCAGCAGGTTGAACAGTTCACCCTCGGGCAAGGCAAGTTCCGCGGTGATCGCGCCCGCCGTCGGCGCGTCGACTACCGCCAGCAGTTCGGCGATGGTCGGCTTGCGCATCAGGTCGCGCAGGCGGATCTCCCGCTGCAACTGCGGATGGTTACGGGCTCGCGACACCACCTGCAGGCTAAGGATCGAGTCGCCACCGAGCTCGAAGAAGTTATCGGCGAGCCCCACCCGCTCCACACCCAACACCTCTTGCCAAATCTGCGCCAGGGCCCGTTGTTCAGCGCTCTGCGGGGCGACGAAGCGGCTATCCAGGCTGATCTGCGGCGCCGGCAAGGCCAGGCGATCGACCTTGCCGTTAGGGTTGAGTGGCAACGCCTCGAGCACCACCACGTGAGCCGGCACCATGTAGTCCGGCAGCCGCTCGCGCAGGCGTTGGCGCAATGATTCGCCCAGGCCCTCGGCAGCCACCGCCGCCACGTAGGCGACCAGTTGCTTGCCGGTCTGGCTGTCGCGGGCGACCACCACCGCGCTGTGCACATCCGGCTGCTCACGCAAGCGCGCTTCGATCTCACCCAGCTCGATACGGAAACCGCGAACCTTGACCTGATGGTCGAGCCGTCCCAGGTAATCGAAGGTGCCGTCAGCACGGCGGCGCACCAGGTCGCCAGAGCGATACAGGCGCCCGCCGACGCTGAACGGATCGGCCACAAAACGATCGGCCGTCAGCCCCGAGCGCTGGTGGTAACCACGCGCCAGGCCTTCGCCGCCGATGTACAACTCGCCGGCCACCCCTTCGGGAACCGGGTTGAGGTCGGCATCCAGTACATGCAAGGTGCGCGCGCCGACCCGCTGGCCAATCGGCGCATAGGCCGCACCACAGGTGGTCGACCCTTCGGCCTTCCACAACAGCGGCGTGATGACGGTTTCGGTCGGTCCGTAGCCATTGATGATCGCTTGCGGGCGTAGTGCCGCGCGGGCACGTTCGAACGCGGCCTCAGGCACCGCATCACCACCAAAGCAATACACCCGCACGGGTGGCGCCTTGCCTGCGGCCTCGGCCTGGCTGGCCAGCGCTTGTAGGTAAACCGGCGGGAACGCGGCCACCGTGACGCCGTGTGCGGTCATGGCCGCCAAGGTCTGTTCCGGGGTCCACAGCTCATCGTCACGCACCAGCAGGCTGGCGCCGAACAGCAGCGGTACCAGCCAGCGCTCATGGGCACCGTCGAAAGCAAACGACATGAAGTGCAGCTCACGGTCCGCCGGGCTCATGCCATAGCGCTCACCGATCGCTTCGCAGTGCATGGCCAGCGGCCCGTGGGCCACCGCCACCGCCTTCGGCTGTCCGGTGGAACCGGAGGTGTAGATCAGGTAGGCCAGGCTGTCGGTATGCAGGTCCACTACCGGCGCTTGATCGTCCAGCCCTTCCAGCGCCAGGCGGTCCAGCGCGAAGGGAATCACACCCTGCTGTACCGCCAGTTGCCCCGCGAGGCTGGAATGGGTGACCAACAGGCGCATGCCCGAATCGCCCATGATGAAGGCCAGGCGCTCGGCCGGATGAGCGGTGTCCAGCGGCAGGTAGGCGGCGCCGCACTTGAGCACTGCGAGCAGCGCCACCGGCCAGTCCACCGAGCGTGGCAAGGCCACGCCGACCACGGTTTCCGGCCCTGCCCCCTGGGCCCGCAGGAACTGCGCCAGGCGATTGGAGCGCGATTCCAGTTCAGCGAACGTCAGGCGTTGTTCACCGCAGAGCACCGCATCCCAGTGCGGGCTGCGCCGCGCCCATTCCGTGATGCCCTGGGTGACCGACGGCAAGCTGCGCCGCTGCGCCAGGTGGTTGCCCTGGGCCCGGGCGCGCAACTCGACTTCGCCGAGCATGCCCAGCTCACCGAGCGCTGTGTCGGCACTGGCGCAGAAGCCCTCGAGCAGTTGCTCGAGGTGACCGCGAATGCCCTCCACCTGGCTCAGGTCGAAGTGCTCGCGCAGGAACATGTACTCGATCTCGAGTGCGTCGCCGAGGGTGACCATCAGGTCCATGGCGAAGTTGGTCACGCCATGGCCGCGCACCGTCTCGAACTGCAGCTCGCCATCGTCCCATTCACTGAGCAGACGGTCGACCGGCTGATTCTCGAACACCACGATGCTGTCGAACAGCGCCTGGCCACCGCGCCCGGCCCAGCGCTGAACCTGGCTCAAGGGTGTGTGCTCGTGTTCGCGCGCCGCCAGGTTGTAGGCCTGCAGCTCCTGTAACCAGTCCCCCAAGCGCTGCTCGGGCAGCGGCGCCTGGACGATCGGCAGGGTATTGATGAACAGCCCCAGGGTGTCTTGGGAACCGGACAATTGCGCAGGCCGGCCCGAGACTGTGGCACCGAATGCCACGCAACGCTGGCCGGTGTAACGCTGCAGAAGCAGGAGCCAGGCTGCTTGCACCAGGGTATTGAGGGTGACCCGCTGGCTGCGGGCAAAATCCTTCAGGCGCTCGGTGCGCACGCTGTCCAGGTGACTGTAGATCGCCTGGTGACCACGTTCGCTGCGTTTGCCGGTCAGTGCCTGGGCGAGGAAGGTCGGTTCTTCCAGCGGCTGCAGGCGCTCGCGCCAGAAGCGCTCGCTGACCAGCGGGTCGCGGGTTTGCAACCAGTCGATGTAGTCGCGGTAGCGGCCCGGTTCCGGCAGTGGCTGGCCGAGATAGCGACGCAGGACCTGGCCGATCAGCAGCGACAGGCTCCAACCATCGAGCAGCAGGTGGTGATAGGTCCAGACCAGGCGATAGCGCCGTGGCCCCAGTTGCACCAGCAACAGCCGTTGCAGTGGCGCCTGGCTCAGGTCGAACGGCCGTTCGCGCTGCTCACGGGCAACGGCCTGGGCCTGTTCCTCGGTGGGCGTGAGTGCACGCCAGTCCAATTGCTCCACCGGCAACGTCACGGCGTGATGGATCACTTGCATGGCATCGGTAAAACCCTGCCAGACAAAACTGCCACGCAGGCTGTCATGACGCCCGCTGACCTCGTCCCAGGCGGCAATGAAGCGCGGTGCATCCAGGCCGTCGATCACCACGTCGAGCTGGTTCACATACAGCTCGCTGCCGGTGTCCAGGGCATGGAACAGCATGCCCTGCTGCATCGGCGACAGCGGCACGATGTCTTCAATCGCCTCCAGCCCCACCGGCAGCGCGTCCAGGGCTTGCGCGCTGAGAGCACTGAGATCGATGCGTACCACAGCGCGCGACGCGACCTCCTCCAATGGCCGCGCCTGGGCGGCGAGCGCCCGCACGCTCTGGTGCAGGAACAGGTCACGCGGGGTCAGCGCCAGGCCGGCTTCACGGGCCCGCGCCACCACTTGCACCGAGACGATCGAGTCGCCGCCCAGTTCGAAGAAGTTGTCCTCGGCACTGACCTGAGGCACGTTCAGCACGCTTTGCCAGATCGCGGCCAGCAGGGTTTCTACCGCGCCTTGCGGCGGCACATGCGCGCGGGTTTCCAGCTCCGGCTCCGGCAAGGCCTTGCGATCGAGCTTGCGGTTCGGCGTCTGCGGCATGCGCTCCAGGCGCATCAACCGCGCCGGCACCATATAGTCCGGCAGTTGTGCTTGCAGGCGTTCGCGCAAGCGGCCCAACAGGGCGTCGTCGGGCTCGGCCACCACGTAACCAATCAACTGGTTGTGCCGCGCGACTACCGCTGCTTCGCGCACCCCCGGCTCTGCCAGCAGGCAGGCTTCGATTTCGCCCAGCTCGATACGGAACCCACGGATCTTCACCTGCTGGTCGATCCGTCCCAGGTATTCCAGCGCACCATCGGCACGGCGGCGCACCAGGTCGCCGGTGCGGTACAGCCGCGCGCCGTCGCCAAATGGGTCGGCGACAAAACGCTCGGCCGTGAGTGCCGGCCGGGCGTGGTAACCCCGTGCCAGGCCTTCGCCGCCGATGTACAGCTCGCCGGCCACTCCCAGCGGCAACGGCTCAAGCTCATCATCGAGGACGTGCAGCGCGGTGTTGGCCAGGGCTTCGCCGAGCAACACCTGCGGGTGTTCGGCGTCCAGCCGGTAACGCGCCGACCACACCGTGGTCTCGGTCGGGCCATACAGGTTCCACAAACCACCGGCGACCGCGCTCAGGCTGCGCGCCAGATCGGCCGGCAAGGCTTCGCCACCGCACAGCACCTGGCGGCCGGCCAGGGCCGGCAGGCTCGGATGCTCGGCGAGCATGCGCCAGGTCGAAGGCGTGGCCTGGATCGCGGTCACTTGCTGCTGTTCGATCTGCGCCCACAGGCGCTGCGGATCACGGGCGGTGTCGCGGTCCACCAACACCACGCTGGCGCCACTGACCAGCGGCAAATACAGCTCCAGGACCGCGATGTCGAACGACAGCGAGGTCAGGGCCAGCAATCGACCGTTCTGCTCCAGCCCCGGCGCCTGGGCCATGCTCGCCAGGAAGTTGCCCAGCCCGGCACGGCGCACGGCCACGCCCTTGGGTTTGCCGGTGGAACCGGAGGTGTAGATCACATAGGCCAAATGCTCGCCGCCGGCCAACGGCGTTGGGTTGCTGTCGCGGCCTGGCTCGTCCAGTTGGTCCAGCCACCAGCACTCGGCGACCGTGCCCAGCGCCTGCAGCGCGGGCTGCAACGCGGTCTCGCTGAGCAACAGCGCAGCGCCGCTGTCATCGAGCATGTGCCGCAGCCGTTCGGCCGGGAACTCAGGGTCCAGCGGCACGTAGGCGCCGCCGGCCTTGAGCACGGCCAGCAAGGCCACCAGGAGCTGTGGCCCGCGTTCCAGGCACACGCCCACCAACACATCCGGCCCCACGCCCGCGGTTTGCAGGCGGTGAGCCAAGCGGTTGGCCTGGCGGTTCAGTTCGGCGTAGCTCAGGCATAGTTGCGCCTGGCGCAGCGCAATCGCCTGCGGCACACGGGCGGCCTGGCGCTGGAATTGTTGCACCAGGTCAAAATCGGTTACCCCGTGGTCGTGGGCAGCACCGGCGGCGAGTACCGCCGAGCGTTCGCTGGCAGCCAGCAGTGGCGCCCGCCCCAGCGCCCGGGCAGGCTCGGCCAGCAGGGCTTCAAGCAGTTGCAGGAAGTGCCCGGCCAGACGCTCGATGCTGGCGCGCTCGAACAGATCGCTGGCGTAATTGAAGGTGCAATCGAACTGCTGTTCGCCACGCTGATCGACAAACAGCCCCAGATCAACCTGCGCAGTGCGTCGTTCGCCCGGCAGGCTCGACAACTGCAGCCCGGGCAACTGATCGCGCAGCGCCACGTCGTGCCGCTGCAGGCTGAACAGCACCTGGAACAGCGGGTTGTGGCTGAGGCTGCGTTGCGGTTGCAGCGCTTCCACCAGTTGCTCGAATGGCAAGTCCTGGTGCGCCTGGGCCGCCAGCACGCTGTCGCGTACCTGCAGCACCAGGGCGCTGAACGGCTGGGCGCTATCGATGCGGGTGCGCAGCACCTGGGTGTTGACGAACAGGCCGATCAGGCCTTCGCACTCGCCGCGCAAGCGGTTGGCCACCGGCACCCCGACACACAGGTCATCCTGGCGGCTCAAGCGTTGCAGCAGCACATTGAAGGCCGCCAGCAACAGCATGAATGGCGTCACGTGATGGGCCTGCGCCTGGCGCAGCAGATTAGCCGCCAGCGTGTCCGGCAGACTGACGCTGACACTCGCGCCACGGTTGCTCTGCTGCGCCGGACGCGGGTGATCGGCCGGCAACTCGAGGATGCGCGGCGCGTCCTGCAACTGCGCCTGCCAATAGTCGAGCTGACGCTTGCCCTCCCCGCCGGCCAGCCAGTCGCGCTGCCACAGGGCATAGTCGATGTACTGGATCGGCAAGACTGCCAACGCCGCGTCAGCCCCCGCACACTCGGCGGCATACAGCTGGCCCAGTTCGCGGACCAGGATCTCCATCGACCAGCCATCACCCACCATATGGTGCAAGGTCAACAGCACGTGGTGCTGCTGCTCGCCCAAACGCAGCAACTGGCCGCGCAGCAAGGGGCCTTGGACCAGGTCGAACCCGGCGTGGGCCTGCTGCGCGCGCAAGGCTGCCGCCTCAGCCTGGGGATCGGCGGCGGCACGCAGGTCGCTGAACGACAGGCTGAAGCCGCTTGCCGGCAGCACCTGCTGGTAGACCTCGCCGCCGTCGCTCGGGAAGCAGGTGCGCAGCGCTTCGTGGCGCTCGAGCAAGCCACTGAAGGCGCGTTCCAGGGCCAACCGGTCCAGCGCACCCACCAGTTCCAGGGCCACCGGCATGTTGTAAGCGTCGCTGGCGGGGTCCAGTTGCCAGAGGAACCACATGCGTTGCTGGGCAAACGACAACGGCGCACGGGCCGGGCGTTGCCGACGCCGCGGGCCATCGGCCGAGGTGCTGCGGCTCCGTTCAAGGGCCAAGGCCAGCCCTGCGACGTTCCGCGTATCGAACAGCGAACGCAGGGGCAACTCGATGGCGAACACTTCACGGATTTTCGAAATGATCCGCACCGCCAGCAGCGAATGACCGCCGATCTCGAAGAAATCGTCGTCGCGGCCAACCTGCTGCACCCCCAGCACCGCTTGCCAGATCGCCGCCAGCAGCGTTTCGCGCTCACCTTGCGGAGCCTGGTAGCTGCGTGCTTGCCATTGCGGCGCGGGCAGCGCCTTGCGGTCAAGCTTGCCATTGGGGCTCAGCGGCATGACCTCCAGGTACAGCAACTGGGCCGGCACCATGTAGTCCGGCAGGTGCTCACGCAGATGCTCGCGCAAGGCGTCCAGCAACCCTTGGGGGTCGGCTTGCGGGCTGTCAGGCGTGACATAACCGACCAACTGCGCCCCCGCGTCACCCGGCCAGGCCACCACGACCGCCTCGCGCACCACGCCATGCTCGAGCAGCCGCGCCTCGATCTCGCCCAGCTCGATCCGCAGGCCGCGCAGCTTGACCTGATGGTCGATCCGGCCGACATAGTCGATCACCCCGTCCGGTCGCCAACGCGCCAGGTCGCCGGTGCGGTACATGCGCTCGCCCCCAGAGCCAAACGGATCGGCGACAAACCGCTCAGCCGTCAGCCCCGCCCGGCCCAGGTAACCCCGCGCCAGGTTGGCGCCGGCGATGTACAGCTCGCCCGCGACACCCACCGGCACCGGCTGCAACTGGCTGTCGAGAATCATCAAGCGGGTGTTGGCGATCGGCCGGCCGATGGGCACGCTGTGCCGGCCCGGCTCGTCGACGCAATGCCAGTAGCTGACATCGATGGCCGCTTCGGTCGGCCCATAAAGGTTGTGCAGCGCCGCGTGATGCTGCGCCTGGAATTGCTGCTGCAACTCATGGGGCAGCGCCTCGCCACTGCACATCACCTGGCGCAACCCGCTACAGGCCGCCAGCTCGCCGGCGGCAACGAACGCCTGGAGCATCAACGGCACGAAGTGCAGCGTGCTGATGCGCTGTTCGACGATCACCTCGCGCAGGCGCGCCGGATCACGGTGCGCGCCAGGCTCGGCGAGCACCAGTGTGGCACCGGCCAGCCACGGCCAGAAGAACTCCCACACCGACACGTCGAAACTGAAAGGGGTTTTTTGCAGGACCCGATCATCGCCATCCAGGCGATATTCGTCCTGCATCCATTGCAGGCGATTGAGCAGGCCCGCGTGATGGTTGCCCACGCCTTTCGGCCGGCCCGTGGAGCCGGAGGTGTAGATGCAGTAGGCCAGGCTTTGCGGCGGGTACTCGATGACGGGCGCGTGCTCGGGCTGGTCGTCGGTCTGGGCCCAGTCGCGGTCCAGGCACCACACCGGCGCGTTGCACGCCGGCAAGCGCTCGAGCAGCGCCTGCTGGGTGAGCAACAACGGCACGTGGCTGTCCTCGAGCATGAAGGCCAGGCGATCGGCCGGGTAGTCCGGATCGAGCGGCAGATAGGCGCCGCCCGCCTTGACGATCGCCAGCAAAGCGATGGCCAGTTCTGCCGAGCGCTCGGCGAACACCCCGACCCGCACATCACAACCCACCCCTTGGCTGCGCAGCCAGTGGGCCAGGCGGTTGGCCCGTGTCTCAAGCTCGGCATAAGTGAACTGGCGCTCGCCGTAGACCAGCGCACAGGCGTGGGGAGTTTTTTCGGCCTGGTGACTAATCAGTTGCGGCAGCATCGGCACCTGGCGGTAGTCGCGCTCGGTGGCGTTCCAGCCTTGCAGCAGTTGCTCGCGCTCCTCGAAGGCGAGCAACGGCAGGCGCTCCACCGCCTCTTCTGGCGCCTGGGCGATCGCCTGCAGCAAGCGCAGGAAGTGCCCGCCAAGGCGCGTCACCGTGGCACGCTCGAACAAGTCGCTGGCATAGCCGAAGCTACCGAGCAATTGACCGTCGGCGCACTCGCGGGTGTCCAGCACCAGGTCGAACTGGGTGCTGCGTCGGGCGCCGACCAGCGCCTCGACCGTAAGCCCCGGCAGCGCCAGGCTGGCCAGGCTGTCGACCCGATCGTGGTTGAACAGCACTTGGAACAACGGGTTGTGGCTGAGGCTGCGTTGCGGCTGCAAGGCCTCGACCAGTTGTTCGAACGGCAGGTCCTGGTGGGCCTGGGCGTCCAGCACGTCGTCGCGGGTCTGGCTCAGCAGCCGGCTGAACGAGGCTTGGCCGTCGATCTGCAGGCGCAATACCTGGGTGTTGACGAAGAAGCCCACCAGGCCCTCGGTTTCCTCTTGCTGACGGCCGCCAATCGGCACGCCGATCCGCAGGTCGCGCTGACCGCTGTAGCGCATCAGCAACACACCGAAAGCTGCCAGCAACAGCATGAACAGCGAACTGCCCTGCTCCAGCGCCAGGCGCTGCAGTTGCTGCGCCAGTGCCGCCGGCACGGCGAATTCGCAGCTGTCGCCGCGAAAGCTCTGCTGCGCCGGACGTGGGTGGTCCAGGGGCAGTTCAAGCAGCGGATGCTCGCGGCCCAGGTGCCGCGACCAGTGCGCCAACTGTCGCGCGCACTCGCCGCTGTCCAGCCATTGCCGCTGCCACACGGCGAAGTCGGCGTACTGGATGGTCAACCCTGGCAACTGTGGGACCGCGCCGGCGCACTGGGCGCGGTAACAGCTGGCAAATTCTTCCAGCAGCAGTTTCACCGAGGCACCGTCGGCAATGATGTGGTGCAGGGTCAGCAGCAACACGTGTTCCTCTGCCGCCAGGCGCACCAGGCACACCCGCATCAACGGGCCAGCGGCCAGGTCGAAGGCGTAGCTCGCCTCCTCGGCCATGCGCTGGGCCAACTGGCTTTCGCGCTCATCGGCCGCCAGGTGTTGCAGGCTGACTTCGCTGAACGCCAATGGCAGGTCATCAATGACCCGCTGGCACACCCGCTCGCCATCGTCCTCGAACACCGTGCGCAGCGCCGAATGGCGCGCCTGCAGTTGCTCGAATGCCACCTGCAGCGCGGTCACCCGCAGCGTGCCGCGTAAACGCAGGCCACCCGCAATGTTGTAGGCCGCACTCTCGGGGGCCAGTTTCCACAGGAACCACAGGCGCTGCTGATTGAACGACAGCGGTGCGCCGTCGGTATGCGTCAACGCGTGCAACGACGGCGCGGCGCTGGCGTTGGCGGGCTGGGCCAAGGTCACCGCCAGGTCGCGCAAGCGCGGCGTATCGAATAGCTGGCGCACCGGCACTTCCAGGCCCAGGCGTTTCTTCAGGCGCGCCACCACTTGCACCGCCAGCAGCGAATGGCCGCCTAGCTCGAAGAAATGATCGAGCGCGCCGACTTGCGGCAGGCCGAGCACTTCGCTCCAGATCTGCGCCAGCAGTTGCTCGTGTTCGCCCTCCGGGGCCTGGTAGCCTTCGCTGTCTGCCTGCCACACCGGCTCGGGCAGTTGATTGCGGTCCAGCTTGCCGTTGGCGTTGCGCGGCAACTGCGGCATCACCATGATCCGCGCCGGCACCATGTAGTCCGGCAGTTGTTCACGCAGCGACGCTCGCAGTTCAGCGCCCAACTGCTCATCGTCAGCCGCTACATAAGCCACCAGTTGCTTGCCGGTGAGGGTTTCGCGCGCCACCACCAGCGCCTCGCGCACCCGGGCGTCGGCACGCAGGCGCGCTTCAATCTCCCCCGGCTCAATGCGAAAGCCACGGACCTTGATCTGATGGTCGACCCGGCCCAGGTAATCGAGGATCCCGTCGGCACGCTGGCGCACCAGGTCGCCGGTGCGATACAGGCGTGCGCCCGGCGCGCCGAACGGGTCGGCGACGAAGCGTTCGGCAGTCAGACCCGGACGCTGGAAATAGCCCCGGGCCAGGCCTTCGCCACCCAGGTAAAGCTCGCCACACACGCCTGTCGACACTGGGTTCAGGTCAGCGTCCAGGACCCAGGCACTGCGTGCGCCGACGCGGTCGCCGATCGGCGCGTAACCGGCCTGGCAGTGATCGGCCGGGCCGGCCTTCCAGATCAGAGGCGTGACCACGGTCTCGGTCGGCCCGTAGCCGTTGATGATCCACGCCGGGCGCAAGGCCTGGCGCACTTGCTCGAAACTGGCGTGGGGGACCGCGTCCCCGCCAAAGCAGTAGACCCGTACCGCAGGCACGTCATCGCGGCCCTCGGCGTGTTCGGCAATCTGCTGCAGGTAGGCTGGCGGGAAGGCCGCGACGGTCACCCCGTAACGGCCCATGGCCTGGTAGGTCTGCTCCGGCGTCCACAGGCTATCGTCGCGCAGCACCAGGCTGGCACCGTGGGTCAGGGCCGTCAGCCAGCGCTCGTGGGCACCGTCGAAGGCGAACGACATGAAGTGCAATTCACGGTCGGCCGGGGTCATTTCGTAGCGCGCGCCGATGGTCCGGCAATGCATGGCCAGCGGACCATGGGCCACCGCTACCCCCTTGGGCAAACCGGTGGAACCGGAGGTGTAGATCAGATACGCCAGGTTGTGCCCATGGGTAGTGACCGGCGGCGCCAGGTCAGGCTCGCGCGTCAGGTCCAACAGGTCCAGGTCCAGGCGCTCGACCCCTTCGGGCAGCGGCGCCCGGCGTGGGTCGCGGCTGTCGCCCAGCAACCAGGCCAGGCCGGCGTCGCGGATCTGGTACACCAGGCGCTCCTGCGGGTAGTCCAGGTCGAGCGGCACATAGGCCGCCCCGGTCTTGAGCACCGCCAGCAGCGCCACCAGCAACCGTGGCGAACGTGGCAGGCCGACACCGACCCGGCACTCGGGCCCGACACCACGGGCGTGCAGGTAGCAGGCCAGTTGATTGGCCTCGCGCTCAAGCTCGGCAAAGCTCAGGACCTGCTCGCCGCAACGCACGGCGGGGGCGTCTGGGGTACGCACCGCCCATTCGGCGATCCGCAGGTCTACCCGTTGCTCGTCCTGGGTGCTGGCAGGCAGCGCGTTCCAGGCTAACAACTGCTGCCAGGCCGCCGGCTCGTGCAAATCGAAATCGCACAGGCGCGCTTGCGGGTGGTCGGCAATCTGCTCCAGCAGCGCCTCGAAGTGCCGGCGCCAGCGCTCGATACGCGGCGCGCTGAACAGATCGCTGGCGTAACTCAGTTCACACAACAGGCGGCCGGTGGAATCCTCGGCAGTGTCCAGCGCCAGATCGCAATCCACCGCGCGCATGACCGGCGGCAACGATTGCATGACCACCCCGTCCAGGGTCTGCAGGGCCGCACTGTCGTACCACTGGTGGTTATAGATCACCTGGAACAGCGGGTTGTGACTGAGGCTGCGCTGCGGCGCCAGCGCCTCGACCAATTGCTCGAATGGCAGGTCCTGATTGGCCTGATCGGCCAGCGCGCCCTGGCGCACACGCGCCAACAGGGTTTCAAAGGACTCACGCCCATCCAGCGCGGTGCGCATCACCAGGGTGTTGACGAAGAAGCCGATCAGACGCTCGCTTTCACTGTTGCCCCGGCCCGCAATTGGCACGCCGACGCGCAGGTCGCCCTGCCCGCTGTAGCGATACAACTGCACCTTGAACGCTGCCAGCAGCAACATGAACAGCGTCGCCCCACGGGCCTGGGCCACCTTGCGCAGGCGCCCGGCCAGTGCCGGCTCGATCTCGAAGCACAGCACTGCGCCCTGGCCGCTGGGCCGCGCCGGACGCTGGTGGTCGAACGGCAGCTCCAGGGACGGCGCCTCACCGGCCAGGCGTTGCAGCCAATATTCCAGCTGGCGCTCGCCCTCGCCCGCTGCCAGCAACTTGCGTTGCCATGCGGCGCAGTCGGCGTACTGTGCCGTCAGCACCGGCAACTCAGCGGCCACGCCCCGGTTATGGGCGTTGTAGCCACGGGTGAACTCGTCCACCAGCAGGTTCATCGACCAGCCATCGGCGACGATGTGGTGCACCCCCAGCAACAGCAGATGCTCATCGGCCGCCAGGCGCAGCAAGGTCACGCGCAGCAACGGTCCGTTGGCCAGGTCATAAGGGGTAATGGCGCACGCCATGTGCAGCTCGTCGACCCGCGCCTGACGCGCTGGCGCTGCAAGCTCGGCGAGGTCCTGGTAAACCACTTGCAGTTCGACCTTGGGTTCGATCAACAGGTGCGGCTGGCCGTCCACCTCATGGAAACGGCTGCGCAGGTTTTCGTGTCGCGCGAGGATAGCGCGCAACGCATTGCCGATGGCCTCCTGGTTGACCTTGCCGGTCAGGCGCACGGCGCGGTGCAGGTTGTAGGTCGGCGCCTGGGGATCGAGTTTCCAGATGAACCATTGCCGGCTCTGCGCGGCAGACAGAGCCAGGGCGCCGTCACGCGCCAGGCCCGGTACCGGCAGACGCCGCAGGTTGACGCCCGCGGCGGCCAGTTTGGCGAGAAACAGTTGCTGCTTGTCCTGCGGCAGTTGTGCCAGGCGCGCACTGATGGCCTGCAAC
This sequence comes from Pseudomonas sp. NPDC087626, assembly GCF_044743405.1. Classification (NCBI taxonomy): domain Bacteria; kingdom Pseudomonadati; phylum Pseudomonadota; class Gammaproteobacteria; order Pseudomonadales; family Pseudomonadaceae; genus Pseudomonas; species Pseudomonas sp. NPDC087626. The sequence goes on along the minus strand of NZ_JBIUWJ010000041.1, from coordinate 28,458 downwards.
TCACGGTCCTGCGCCGCTACCTTGGGGTCTAGGACACTACTCATTCGGCCTGCTCCAGTTCTTCCAGCAAATCATTCATGAAATCCAGCTGCAACCCGTCGTCAGCGACGGCAGGTGCATGTTCCAGCTGTGCGGCAAGGGCGCCGACGCTGGGGTAGTCGAACAGCGTATGAATCGGCAGATCGAGGCCAAAGGTCTCGCGGATCCGCGACACCAGGCGGGTCAAGAGCAACGAATGCCCGCCGAGTTCGAAGAAATCGTCGTCGATGCCCACGCGCTCCAGGCCCAGCAGCTCACACCAGATCGCCGCCAACTGACGCTCCTGCGCCGTGCGCGGCTCGACATGCTGGCGTGCCTGCCAGTCAGGCGCCGGCAACGCTTTGCGATCGAGCTTGCCATTGGGGGTATGCGGCATCCGCGCCAGCACCACGATCTGCGCCGGCACCATGTAATCCGGCAGTGCCGCTTGCAGTTGCTGCTTGAGCAGTGCCGCCAGCCCAGGCGCCGCATCCGCTTCGACGTAGCCCACCAGCACGCTCCCGGCAGGTCCGGGACGCGCCACCACAGCGGCTTCGCGCACGCCCTGGAAGCGGCGCAGGCAGGCTTCGATCTCACCGAGTTCGATGCGGTAGCCGCGGATCTTCACCTGCTGGTCGATCCGCCCCAGGTACTCCAGCGCCGCGCCGCGCCAGCGCACCAGGTCGCCCGTGCGGTACAAACGCTCGCCAGCAGCGCCGAAGGGCGCGGCGATGAAACGCTCGGCCGTCAGGCCCGGACGGCGGTGATACCCGCGGGCCAGGCCGACGCCACCGATGTACAGCTCACCGGCCACGCCTTCGGCCGCTGGCTCCAGGCTTTCGTCGAGAACATGCAAGGCGGTGCCGGCGATGGCTTCACCGAGCAGCACCTGGGGTGCATCACGGTCCAGGCGCTTGCGCGCCGACCAGATGGTGGTCTCGGTCGGGCCATAGAGGTTCCACAACTCACCGACCACAGTCTGCAGGCGTGCCGCCAGATCGCTGCCCAAGGCCTCGCCGCCGCACAACGCGCGCACCCCATTGAGGGCGCTGAACTGCGGATGCTCACTGAGCATCCGCCAAGTCGACGGCGTGGCTTGCACGCAGCCGACGCCCTGGTCGGCGATGTACTGCAGCAAGCGGCCGGCGTCGCGGGCCAGCAGCCGATCGGCCATCACCACGCTAGCGCCCGACACCAGTGGCAGGTAAAGCTCCAGCGCCGCGATATCAAAGGACAGCGAAGTCAGCGCCAGGACCTTCTCGCCCATTGCCAGGCCAGGAGCCTGGGCCATGCTCGACAGGAAGTTGGCCAGTGCCCCGTGGTGCACGGCGACACCCTTGGGCAGCCCGGTGGAGCCCGAGGTATAGATGATGTAGGCCAGTTGCTGCGGGTCGATGCTCGGCAGGCCTGGCGAGGTCGGCTCCGCAGCCGGCAAGTCCAGTTGGTCGAGGCACCAGCGCTGCTGGCCGGGGGTGGCTGGCGGCAGTTGGTCGAGCAACGCACTGTCGGTCAACACCCAGCGCGCCTGACTGTCATCGAGCATGTGGCGCAGGCGCTCAGCCGGGAATTCCGGGTCCAGCGGCACGTAGGCAGCGCCGGCCTTGAGCACGGCGAGCAAGGTCACCAGCAACTGGGCTCGACGCTCCAGGCACACCCCGACCAACGTCACCGGCCCCACACCATGGGCCAGCAGGTGCTGGGCCAGGCGCGTGGAGGCCTGATCGAGGCTGGCATAGTCGAGCGTTTCCGCGGCGTCGCTGACCGCCGGCAAAGACGGCGTGCGCCGCGCTTGCTCGGCGAACAGCGTCGGCAGGCTCAGCCCCTCCGCCAGCGCCGGGGTTTGCCGAGCACGGTCGATGGCCCGCTCACGGGCTTGTGCCGTAAGCATCGCCAGCTCGCCGAGGCAGCGCTGTGGATCCCCCGGCAGCGCGCGCAGCAACTCACCCAGGTGCCCCGCCAGTTGTGCCAGGAATTCCTCGCTGAATGCCTCGCTACGGGCCGCGAAGGCCACTTGCAGTTGCTCACCCGGGTTGACCGTGAGGGTCAGCGGATAGTGGCTGGACTCGCGCTGGTGCACCCCAGCGATGCCCAGCCGCTGGATCGCACGGCTGCGCAGGGCTGCGTCCACCGGGTAGTTCTCGAACACCAGCAAGCTGTCGAACAGTGACTGGCCGGCACTGCCCGCCCAGCGCTGCACCTCGTACAACGGCACCTGCGCCTGCTCTTGCAACTGCAAGGTCTCGCCCTGCAACTGCAAGAGCCAGTCAGCCAACGGCTGCTGGACCAGCGGCTCGGCGATCAGCGGCAAGGTATTGATAAACAGCCCAAGCATCTCGGCACTGCCGGCCAGATCGGCCGGACGCCCCGACAGCGTGACGCCGCAGCACACCACGCGCTGGCCACTGTGGCGTTGCAGGAGCAGCAGCCAGGCAGCTTGCACCAGGGTATTGAGGGTGACCCGCTGGCGGCGGGCAAAATCCTTCAGGCGGTCGGTCGCCTGGACCTCCAGATTGAACTCCAGCAGGTGTTGCGAGGCCGTTGCCGACGCGGTCCCGGTCCCGGCGAGCAAGGTCGGCGCATCGAGTGTCGCGGTGCGGGCCTTCCAGAATGCTTCGCCACGCAGCGGATCCTGGCGCTGCAGCCAGTCGATGTAGTCGCCATAACGGCCGGCCTGGGCGCCAGTGTCTTCACCGACATACAGACCCAGCCATTGCTCGATCATTCGCGCACTGCTCCAGCCATCGAGCAGCAGATGGTGGTACGTCCACACCAGGCGGGACCGGTTGGCGTCCAGGCGCAATACCTGGACCCGCTGCAACACGGGCACGTCAAAGCTGAATGCCACGCCACGCTGCTGCTCGGCGAACTCCGCCAGGGCCTCTGGGCTAACATCGCGGCCGCGCCAGTCGTGCTCTTCCCAGGCCTCTGGGACCTGCTGGTAAACCAGTTGCAGGGGCTGATCCAGGCCATCCCAGGCAAAGGCGGTGCGCAGGATCGGATGGCGCGCGATCAGTTGTTGCCAGGCCTGGCGCAAGCGCTGGGGATCGAGGTCATCGACGTCGAATGCCAGTTGGTTGACGTAGACGCCGGCGGTGGTGTCGCTCAGGCCATGGAACAGCAAGCCTTGCTGCATCGGCGACAGGGGGTAGGCATCTGCCAGTGCCGCGCGGCTGACCGGCAACCGCGCCCAGGCGGCGTCATCCAGCAACCCCAGACCAGTGCCACCGGCGAGCGGTGGTGCCGCCTGCGGTAGCAGATGCCCGGCGACCAAGGCCAGGCGGCGTACCGTCTGTTGCTCGAACAGGTCACGCGGGGTCAGCGTCAGGCCGGCTTCACGGGCCCGCGCCACCACTTGCACCGAGACGATCGAGTCGCCGCCCAGTTCGAAGAAGTTGTCCTCGGCACTGACCTGCGGCACGTTCAGCACGCTTTGCCAGATCGCGGCCAGCAGGGTTTCTACCGCGCCTTGCGGCGGTACATGCACGCGGGTTTCCAGCTCCGGCTCCGGCAAGGCCTTGCGATCGAGCTTGCGGTTCGGTGTCTGCGGCATGCGCTCCAGACGCATCAACCGCGCCGGCACCATGTAGTCCGGCAGCTGTGCTTGCAGGCGTTCACGCAAGCGACCCAACAGCGCGTCGTCGGGTTCGGCCACCACATAACCAATCAACTGGTTGTGCCGCGCGACTACCGCCGCTTCGCGCACCCCGGGCTCCGCCAGCAGGCAGGCTTCGATTTCGCCCAGCTCGATGCGGAACCCACGGATCTTCACCTGCTGGTCGATCCGGCCCAGGTATTCCAGCGCACCATCGGCGCGGCGGCGCACCAGGTCGCCAGTGCGGTACAGCCGCGCGCCGTCGCCAAATGGGTCGGCGACAAAACGCTCGGCCGTGAGTGCCGGCCGGGCGTGGTAACCCCGTGCCAGGCCTTCGCCGCCGATGTACAGCTCACCGGCCACGCCTGGCGGCAACGGCTCAAGGTCATCATCGAGGACGTGCAGCGCGGTGTTGGCCAGGGCTTCGCCGAGCAACACTTGCGGGTGTTCGGCGTCCAGCCGGTAACGTGCCGACCACACCGTGGTCTCGGTCGGGCCATACAGGTTCCACAAACCACCGGCGACCGCGCTCAGGCTGCGCGCCAGATCGGCCGGCAAGGCTTCGCCACCGCACAGCACCTGACGGCCGGCCAGGGCCGGCAGGCTCGGATGCTCGGCGAGCATGCGCCAGGTCGAAGGCGTGGCCTGGATCGCGGTCACTTGCTGTTGTTCGATCTGCGCCCACAGGCGCTCCGGATCACGGGCGGTGTCGCGGTCCACCAGCACCACGCTGGCGCCACTGACCAGCGGCAAATACAGCTCCAGGACCGCGATGTCGAACGACAGCGAGGTCAGGGCCAGCAATCGACCGCTCTGCTCCAAGCCCGGCGCCTGGGCCATGCTCGCCAGGAAGTTGCCCAGCCCGGCACGGCGCACGGCCACGCCCTTGGGTTTGCCGGTAGAGCCTGAGGTGTAGATCACGTAGGCCAAGTGCTCGCCGCCGGCCAACGGCGTTGGGTTGCTGTCGAGGCCTTGCTCGCCCAGTTGATCCAGCCACCAACACTCGGCGGCGGCACCCAGCGCCTGCAGCGCGGGCTGCAACGAGGTCTCGCTGAGCAACAACGCAGCGCCGCTGTCATCGAGCATGTGCCGCAAGCGTTCGGCCGGGAACTCAGGGTCCAGCGGCACGTAGGCGCCGCCGGCCTTGAGCACGGCCAGCAAGGCCACCAGGAGCTGCGGCCCGCGTTCCAGGCACACGCCCACCAACACATCCGGCCCCACACCCGCGGCTTGCAGGCGATGGGCCAAGCGGTTGGCCTGGCGGTTCAGTTCGGCGTAGCTCAGGCACAGTTGCGCCTGGCGCAGCGCAATCGCCTGCGGCACACGGGCGGCCTGGCGCTGGAATTGTTGCACCAGGTCAAAATCGGCCACCCCGTGGTCGTGGGCAGCACCGGCATTCAATACCGCTGCCCGTTCGCTGACGCCCAACAACGGCAGTTGCCCCAAACGCAGGCTGGCGTCCTCGCTGATCGCCAGCAACAGCTGATGCAGGTGGCCGTCGAGGCGCTCGATCGCCGCGCTATCGAAGCGGGCACGGTCATAGCTGTAGCAGAACGCCAACGAGTCGCCCTGGTTGACCAGCAGCATCAGTGGGTAATTGCCCTGCTCGCGGCTGAGCAGATTGGAGAACCGTGGGCCGTCGCCCTGGCCACTCAACAACGCGCTGTCGAGCGGGTAGTTCTCGAACACCAGGATCTGCTCGAACAGGCTCTGCCCGCCCTGCCCGGCCCAGCGTTGAATGTCATACAGCGCCGAGTGTTCATGCTCGCGCACCGCCAGGCCCAAAGCCTGGACGTGGTCCAGCCATTGGCCGACGGTGAGCTGTGGGTGCGGGCTGGCAACCACCGGCAAGGTATTGATGAACAGCCCCAGTTGCTGCTCGATCCCCGGCAACTCGGCCGGACGCCCGGCGACGGTGGCGCCGAAGGCCACGCACGCCTGGCCGGTGTAGCGCTGCAGCAGCAACAGCCAGGCAGCCTGCAGCAGACTGCTGAGGGTGACCTTGCGCTGGCGGGCGAATTGGCGCAGCCGCTCGCTGGTCGCGCTGGACAGCTGCGAGCGATGCTCGGCGGTGCCTTGCCCGGGATTTTCCAGGGCAATAGCCGCCGCCAGCGAGGTGGGCGACTGCAGCGGCGCCAACTGCTCGCGCCAGAAGCGCTCGCTGGCGGCCGCAGGGTTGCCGGCCAACCAGGCGATATAGTCACGATAGCGCCCCACTGGGGTCGGCAGCGCTTGCCCGGCATAGCGCTGCATCACCTCGGCGAACAACTGGGCCTGGCTCCAGCCGTCGAGCAGCAAGTGATGGCAGGTCCAGATCAAGTGATGCCGGTCGGTGCCGGTCTGCACCAGCAGCAGCCGCATCAAGGGTGGACGCAGCAGGTCGAAGGGACGGCGCTCGGCCTCGGCGAGGGCTTCGATATCGCCCGCCTCGGCTTCGCTCCAGTCCAGCGCGACAGCACCCATGATGACCTGCAACGGTACCCCGCCCGCCGGGCTGACAAAACCACTGCGCAGCACGCCATGGCTGTCCAGGGACGCTTGCCAGGCGGCACGCAGACGCTCGGGATCGAGGCCTTCGGCATCCATGCGCACCTGGTTGATGTAGCTACCATCGCCCGGTTGATACAGGCTGTGGAACAGCATGCCGTGCTGCATCGGCGACAGCGGGTAGAGGTCTTCAACCTGGCTCAGCGGCAGCGCCAGGGCATCCAGTTGCGCTTGGTCAAGGGTCGCCAAGGGGAAGTCCGACGGCGTCGCACCGCCGACGCCTGGCGTCAGGCAATGGGCGACCAGCGCCAACAGTTCGGCCTCATACAGTGCCACCAGTTCGGCCAACCGCTGGGCGTCGAGTTGCTGTGGGCTGAAGGTCCAGGCCAACTGCAGGCGACCGTCGTTCACCCCGCCGTCGATCGCCAGCCAATTGGACAGCGGCGCCGCCGGGGCCAGGTTGTCTGCGCAAGGCTCCGTCGCACGGCGCAGCAGGCCCGCGTCAAAGCTGGTATCGAACTGGCCCAGATAGTTGAAGGTGATGCGCGGCACCGGCCGCGCCGCCAACTGCGCCCGCACCTGTGCGGGAGCCAACTGTTGCAGCAGGCCGAAGCCCAGGCCGCCGTCCGGCACCCGACGCAGTTGTTCCTTGGTGGCCTTGAGCGATTGGCCCAGGTCAGCGCCGGCCTGGAGCCGCACAGGATAGGTAGAAGTGAACCAGCCTACGGTCCGACTCAGGTCCAGGTTAGCCAGATGTTCCTCGCGGCCATGGCTTTCCAGCTCCACCAACAGTTCGCCCTGTTCGCTCCAGCGCCACCAGGCCCGGGCCAGGGCACACAGCAGCAGGTCGTTGACCTGGGTGCGATAGGCCGCCGGGGCATCGCGCAGCAGTTGGCGGGTCTGGGTCTGGTCCAACTCCAAGGCCAGCGTCACGGCCTCACTGACCGCGGCCGGGCCAGCGTGGCGTGCCCCCGGGAAACTGGCCGCAGCTTCGCCCAGTTGCGCCAGCCACCAGGGCATTTGCGCCAGCACCTCGCTGTGCTGCGCGCGCTGCGCCAGAAAACCCGTCCACTCACCGAAGGCATGGCTGCGCCGCGGCAACGCCGCAGTGCTATCGGCCAGCAATTGCTGCAGGTCTTCGAGCAGGATGCGCCAGGAAACGCCGTCCACGACCAGGTGATGAATCGCCAGGAACAGGCGTTGGCCAGCGCCTTGCATGTCGATCAACACGGCCCGCAACAGTGGGCCGTGCGCCAGGTCCAGGCTACCTTGCGCCTGGTTGACGAGCAGCGCCAGGGCGTCGGCATCCGCCGCCTCGCGGCTCCAGACCTCGACCCCGGTGGGCGCCGCGTAGGCGCCATGCCAGGTGCCCGCGGGCTCCTGATGCCAACGCAGGTTCAAGGCATCGTGATGAGCAACCAGGGTAGTGAGCGCCTGTTCCAGTTGCGCCACCGCCAGCGGCGTTGCCACGGTCAGCAACAACGACTGGTTCCAGTGCTGACGCTGGACCATGGGCGTGGCGAAGAACCTTTGCTGCACTGGCGTCAGGGCGATAACGCCCGGCTCCGGGCGTGCAGCCCCTTCGCGTTGCTGGCCCAGGGCCGTGGCCACCTGTGCCAGTTGGCGCAGGGTCTGGTGGCGGAACAGATCCCGCGGACCGACCTGCCAACCGGCCAACCGGGCGCGGCTGGCGACCTGGATGGCGATGATGGAGTCGCCACCGAGTTCGAAAAAATTATCCTGGGCATCGATCTCATCGACACCCAGCAACTGGCTCCAGATCGTCGCCAGCGCCTGCTCCACCGGCCCTTGTGGCGCGTCCAGGGTGCGGACCTTGCGCACCGGCTCCGGCAAGGCCTTGCGGTCGAGCTTGCCGTTGGCGCTCAAGGGCATCTGCGCCAACACGATGATCTGCGCCGGCACCATGTACTCCGGCAGTGCTTCACCCAAGCGCAGACGCAGGGCGTCTGCCAGGCCGTCGTCGGCAGCCGCGACCACATAGCCGAGCAATTGCTTGCTGCCGGCTGTCGCTTGCGCCACTACCACCACCGCTTCGCTGACCGCTGGGTGTTCCAGCAGCCGCGCCTGGATCTCCCCCAACTCGATGCGCAAGCCACGGATTTTTACCTGATGGTCGATACGTCCCAGGTATTCGATCGCCCCATCGTCACGCCAGCGCGCCAGGTCACCGGTACGGTACAGCCGGCTGCCCTGGCCGAACGGATCGGCGATAAAGCGCTCGGCAGTCAGCCCGGGACGTCCCAGGTAACCCCGAGCCAGGCCAACACCGCCGATGTACAGCTCGCCCGGCACGCCTTGGGCGACCGGCAACAATTGCCCATCGAGCACGTACAGGCGCAGGTTAGCGATCGGCCGGCCAATAGGCACGCTTTGCAGGCCCGGGGTGTCATGGCAAGCCCAATGGCTGACGTCGATGGCCGCCTCGGTGGGGCCATAAAGGTTGTGCAGGCCGGCGCTGCTCTGCGCCAGGAAGCGCTGCTGCAGATCCACGGGCAAGGCTTCGCCGCTGCACATCACCAGGCGCAAGCGCGGACAGTCGGCCAGGGACTCAGAGGCCAGGTAGGCTTGCAGCATGGACGGCACGAAGTGCAGGACGCTGATGCCCTGCCCGGCGATGATCGCCTTGAGCTCGGCCGGATCGCGATGGGCGCCGGGAGCGGCCATGACCAGGGTCGCGCCGGTCATCAGCGGCCAGAAGAACTCCCACACCGATACGTCGAAACCAAACGGCGTCTTTTGCAGAACCCGGTCGTGCTGATCGAGGGCAAAAGTGGCCTGCATCCATTGCAGGCGATTGCACAGCGCGGCGTGACTGTTGCCCGCCCCTTTTGGCCGGCCGGTGGTGCCGGAGGTGTAGATGCTATAGGCGAGCTGGTCGGGGTGATTGAGCAGTTCCGGGTCATCCACCGGGTACTCGGCAAACAGCGCAGCGTCGCGGTCCAGGCACAGCACCTGGCAATCGCTGGCTGGCAGGCGCGCCAGCAGATGCTCCTGGGTCAGCAGCAGTTTGGCGCCGCTGTCCTCAAGCATGTAGGCGAGGCGCTGGTCAGGCTGGTCCGGTTCCAGCGGCAGGTAGGCAGCGCCGGCCTTGAGCACGGCGAGCAGGCCGACCACCATCTCCAGCGAACGCTCGGCGAACACCCCGACCAGATGCTCCGGGCCGACGCCGCGCGAGCGCAGGTAATGCGCCAGGCGGTTGGCGGCAGCGTTGAGTTCGCCGTAGCTAACTTGCCGATCGCCGACGATCAGCGCCGTAGCCTCGGGTGTAGCGAGCGCCTGCGCCTGCAGCAACACCTGCAGGCATTGCGGCTGCGCGTAGTCGACTGCAGTGGCGTTCCAGCCATCGAGAACCTGCTGGCGTTCATCGGCGTCAAGCAACGTCAGGTCGCCGATTGCCGCGTCGGGACGTTCGGCGCAGTCGTGCAACAGACGCAGGAAATGCCCGCGCATGCGCTCGATCCGCGCGGCATCGAACAGGTCGGTGGCATAGGTGAAGGCACCACTGAGCACGCCATTGGCGTCTTCCTCGGTATCGAGGCTGAGGTCGAACTTGGCCATCTGCGGCGTAGCCACCTGCAGCCGGGCCTGCACGCCGGGCATGCCGGAGAGTTCGGCAGTGCTGCGCTGCTCGTGATTGAACATCACCTGGAACAGCGGGTTGCGGCTCAGGCTGCGCTCTACACCGAGGGCGTCCACCAGTTCCTCGAACGGCAGGTCCTGGCAGTCCTGGGCGGCGATGACCGTCTGCCGGACCGCGTCGAGCACGGAGCGGAACGCCAGGCGCGGCTGCAGTTCGCTGCGCAACACCTGGGTATTGACGAAAAAGCCGATCAGCCCCTGGACTTCCTGGCGCTGACGGTTGGCCACCGGTACCCCCACCAGCAGTTCCTGTTGCGCCGTATAACGGTGCAGCAGGACCTTGAAGGCGGCCAGCAACAGCATGAACACGCTGCAACCACTGGCAGCGGCCAGCGCCTTGAGGCGCGCGCTCAGTGCCGGTTCCAGTTCAAAGCCCAGGCTCGCGCCGCGAAAACTCATTTGCGCCGGTCGCGCATGATCGGCCGGCAGTTCGAGGATCGGCGGACGCTCGCCCAGGGTCTGGCGCCAATAGGCCAGTTGGCGCTCGCCCTCGCCGGCTTCCAGCCAATTGCGCTGCCATAGCGCGTAGTCGGCATATTGCACTGGCAAATCCGCCAACTGCGGGGCCTGCCCCTGCAGGTAGGCGGCATAGCCCTGCGCGAGTTCGCCGAGCAGGATCTGCATCGACCAGCCATCGGAAATGATGTGGTGCAACGCCAGCAACAAGGCGTGACGCTGCTCGCCCAAACGTACCAGGGTGAACTGCAGCAACGGCCCTTGATAGAGGTCAAACGCTTGCCCGGCAGCGTCTTGCAAAGCCGTGGCCAGGGCCGCATCAGGATCGGCCATGGCGCGCAGATCGAGGACTGGCCAGGCCTGCGCTACGGGGGCCTGGATCACTTGCGACAGCTCGCCGTCGACCTCGGCAAAGCGGGTACGCAGGATTTCATGGCGGGCGACCAGGCTGTGGAGCGCCGCCAGCAATGCCACCTCGTCCAGCTCACCTTGCAGGTGCAGCACGCCTGCCTGGTTATAGGCGGCAGACTCCCGGTCCAGTTGCCAAAGAGTCCACAAGCGACGCTGCGCATAGGACGCCGCCAGTGCTGAAGCATTGTCCGGGCGCGGTGGAATCGGCAGGCTTTCAATGCTCATGCCCTGGGACTTGAGCTTCTCACCCAGCTGGCGACGCGCGGCCGGGTCGAGTTCGGCGAAGCGCCGGGCCAGGGCGAGCAAACGATCGGCGACAGTCATGGTGCCTCCACTTCGGCAAACAGATTTTCCAGCGCATCCAGGTCATTGCCGGGGGCTTGTTGCAATTGGGCGACCTTGGCGCTGAAACGCTCGAGGGTTTCGCCCTCGAAGAACAGCCGTAACGGCAGTTCGATGCCCAGTTGTTCCGCCAGGCGCGCGCGCAAGCGGGTGGCCAGCAGCGAGTGACCGCCGAGGGCGAAGAAGTTGTCTTGCAGGCCGACCCGCTCAACCCCCAGCGCGTCCTGCCAGACACCGGCGAGGATGCGTTGCAGTTCAGTCTGCGGTGCCTGGTAGGCCTGCTCGACGACCGCTTCGGCCGACAGCGAGCGGCGGTCTACCTTGCCGTTGGGCATCAACGGCAGGCGTTCCAGTTGGTGCACAGCGCTTGGAATCAGGTGCGCCGGCAGCCGCTGTGCCAGTTGGGCCAACAGGCGCTCGGCAAGCGGTTCCTCGGCGCCCTGTACGCGGGCCACCACAAACGCCAGCAATTGCGCGCCACTGGCCGTTTCACGAACCACCACCGCCGCCTCGCTGACCCCTGCACAACCCGCCAACACGGCTTCCACTTCGCCGGGCTCGATGCGGAACCCGCGAATCTTCACCTGGGCGTCGATTCGCCCGAGGAACTCCAACTGGCCGTCGGTGCGCCAGCGCGCCAGGTCGCCGGTGCAGTAGCCGCGACTGCCATCGGCGAGCGTCGGGTAGCGTTCAGCGGTCAGTGCCGGGCGATCCAGGTAGCCACGGGTGACCCCCGGCCCTGCGACATACAGCTGGCCAATCTGGCCGATCGGCACCGGCTCCAGCTGGGCGTCCAGCAGCAGCATGCGCATTCCCGGTGCCGGGCGGCCGATGGTCACCGGCCCCAGGTCGGCGTTCCAGGCGCTGCACCAGACGCTGCCTTCGGTCGGCCCGTACTCGTTGCTCAACAAGGTGTCGGGCAGTCGCTGGGAATGCCGCGCGACCAAGGCCGGCGTGCACGCCTCGCCGGCGACCACCACCACGCGCAGGCGCTGCTCGCCCAAGTGTTCCAGCACTTCGCCGTGCAGGCCGGGCAATGCCAGGTAGTGGGAAATCCGCTGTTCACCCAGCAGTTGCGCTATGGCGCGCGGGTCCTTGGCTTGCCCAGGTGTCGGCAGGTGCAGGCAGCCACCCTGGCCCAGGGTCCAGAAAAGCCCGGCGACAGAGCTGTCGAACGACAACGACGAGAGCAAGAGGAACGACTCCACCGCAGCCTGGTAGTGGACGAACCGTGCCAGGGTCGAGGCCAGTGCGTTGGCATGGCTGACGGCAACGCCCTTGGGCGTGCCGGTGGAGCCAGAGGTATAGATGACATAAGCCAGGTCATCGCCGCTCACCGTCACTGGCACAGGTGCGTCCGGCCCCTGCCAGATGACCGAGTCCGATGCCAGGGACAGCACCGCCAGCCCGGCTGGCAGGCGCAGTTCGCTGTCGAGGGGGTCCAGGGTCAGCAGGCACGACGCGCCGGCATCGGCGAGCATGAAACCCAGGCGCTCGGCCGGGTAGTCCGGGTCCAGCGGCAGATAGGTGCCACCGGCCTTGAGGATCCCCAGCATCGCCACCAGGGCAGACAGTGAACGCCGTGCGTAGACCCCGACGATCCGCTCACGCCCCACGCCCACGGCCTGCAAGGCATGGGCGAGTTGGTTGGCACGCTGCTCCAGCGTGGCGTAATCGAGTGTCTGCTCGCCTTGGCGCACCGCCAGTTGGTTGTGCTTGCGGACAACTTGCGCCTCGAACAGACGGTGCAACAGCCCCGGCGATGCCAGGGGCATGTCCGGGCCCAGTTCGAAGGCGGCGATGCGCGCCCGCTCCGCGGCGCCCAGCAGGCTGACCTGGGCCAGGCGCTGCTCGAGATCGGTCAGCGCATAACCGGCAAAGACTCCGAACTGCTCCAGCCACAGCGCCGCCACTGCGGGTTCGAAGCGCTCGGCGGCATGTTCCAGGCGCAGCATCCGGCCTTCCCGGCCCAGGCTCAGCAATGGCAATTCATAGGCATCGAGCTCGACCTCGACACCCGCCACCTGCCGACACTCAGCGCTGAAGCCAAAGCCGCCGTCGCTGTCGAGCCCGGCCACGGCACCTTCATCCAGGCATTCCAGCCACGAGCGGGCCTCGTCCAGGCGCCCACGCAGATCCTCCAGCGTACGCGCCAGGCTGGCATCGGCGGCATACACCAGGTTGATTGGCAGGCGACGCTCGAAGCGGCCGAGGATTCCTTGCACCTGCTCGTTGCGCCCCTCCAGGGTCACCGTCAGGTTTACCTGTGGTTGCTCGGTCAAGCGACACAGGAAACCACCCCAGAGGCACAGCAGCAGGTCGTCGGCCGGCATCCCCAGCGCTGCGGCGCGCTGGTCCAAGGCCTGCAGCAACGGGTCGGCCGGCATCCGCAACTGCTCGACCCGGCTGGCCTGCACGTCTCGTTCGAACGGCAACGGCCCGCGTGGCAACGCTGTCTGTTGCACCCCGCGCCAATAGCTCGCGCCTTGCGCACCGAGGTCGGCAGCCACCAGTTCACCTTGCCAGGTGGCGTAGTCAATGTACTGCAGGGCCTCGTCATCGGCGGCCGGCAAGTGGCTGCTGTAGCCTTGTCGCAGCTCCTCGGCCAATTGCTGCAAGGCCTGGGCATCGACGCTGGCCAGGGACGCGCCAAGCACCACCACGAAGCCATTGGCATCACTGGCCTCTTGCACCACGGCGGCGGCGAACGCCACCTGCTCCAGCGCTCGGCGCACCACCTCGCCGGCTTCCCCCGCCAGCGCCGGATACAACGGCGACCGAACCTCCTGCGCCACCGCCTGCACCGGGCGGCGCAAGCCGTCGATCCGCAGGTAGCGAGTACGCAGGACTTCATGGCGCTGTTGCAGCTCATCGAGCACGGCCTGCAGCCGTGACGGCTGGCAAACGCCAGCGATAGACACACGGACCAAGGCGTTCAACGGCCGACCGAGACGGTCCTGGCGGCTGAGCACGGCGCCTTGCTGTGCGCAAAGAGGGAAAGCTTCTGGGTGAGCAGGCAGTTGCATGTAGGGGAACCTCAATCGAGTGCCAGGTCGGCGCTTTTCTGCGCAATTGCCATCGCGGTGAGAATCTTGCGCGGGCCAGTGAATGCATTACGGGCGTGCAGCGACAGCATGTTGTCCAGCAGGACCACGTCGCCTTGGTGCCAGGGGAATTCGACCATCACGTCGCGGTAAGCCTGTTGCAGGTGGCGGATGGTTGCGTCGGGGATCACCGCGCCGTCGCCAAAGAAGGTGTTCTGCGGCAGATCGTCGGGGGCGAACTCGGTGATCAATGCCGCGCGCAGGGTTTCAGGCAGGGTCAGGGCGTTGAAGAACGTGCCATGGTTGAACCACAGCTCTTCGCCGCTGCGCGGGTGACGGACGATGGCCGGCCCCACCTGGCGGGTGCGCAGGCGGTTGCCGCTCTTCCACTGCGGTTCGATACCGATGCGCGCGCAATACGCCTCGACTTCCGCCCGGTCCTCGCTCTGGAACACGGTCTGCCAGGGCAGGCCCATACCGTCGCCGTAGTTGCGCACGTACATGATCCGGCGCTGGCGGAATTCCTCGCGCACGGCCGGGTCGATGCGTTGTAACAATGCGCGGGTATCGCCCAAGGGGGTTTCGCCACCGGTCAGCGACGGCAGGTCGCAATAGAAGTACAGGTGCAGCGGAAACACCGGCGAATAGGAATGCTCGTTGTGGGGGAAAATCCGTTCATTGCTCGGATAATCGGTGGAGCTGTAGATGTTGAACTGGCGGGTCACCTGGGTCCGTGGCGAGGCCCGGAACAGGTACTCGAGCGCCCCGCCGGAGATCGCCTGGACGCAGCGATCGAAGCCATCGATGCCATCCACATCAAATCCGCGCAGGAGGATCGCGCCGTGTTCCAGCAGTCGCGCCTCGATCAGCTCGCGGTGCTGCCCCAGCCATTCCACCAGGTCGGTGCCGGCGAACCGTGGCCGACACAGCAGTGGCAGCGTGTGCCCTTCGAGCAGGGGCGTGAACACCACCCGCTCCTCCTGGCTGGCGGTGATGCTTCTGCGTGCCCGACCCATGGTCGGCAGTGCGGTGACTTTAACCTCGCTCATCATTGCTCCTGGACACTGTGCGGTTGAGTGGACGGCTGCGCTGCGCGCCGGCGCATCGGGCGCTGGCTGGCGAGCAGGGTCTGGCGCTGCTGGCTATCCACCGCCCGTGCTTCGCGCCGCACCTGGGCGGCCGCTTCCAGTAGGTCGGCCTGGGTCAACGCAGCCTTGCCCAGCCAGCAGTGCAGTACGGCTTGGATCTGCGCGAACAGCTGGGAAATTTCACCAGGCTGGAACAGCCCTTCGGGCATTTCGAAACGCGCTTCGAGGCGGCTGGCACTGCTGTAGAAACCGAGGATCAGGTCCAGCTCGGCAGCCTGTTGGCCGGCGTCGAACCCTTGCACGCGCACATCGCGCAGACGCGGCAGCGGTGGCTCGCCTTCCTGGTAATTGAGCTTGATGCTGAAGAACGGCGAGCGACCGGCCCGACGCGGCGGGCGCAGCGCTTCCACCAGTTGCTCGAAGGGCAAATCCTGGTGCCCTGCGGCGCCCAGCACTACGCCCCGGCACTGCTCCAGCAGGGCATCGGTGCTGGCGGCCAGGTCCAGATCAACCTGCAGCACCAACTGATTGATGAAAAACCCTACCAACGGCTCTGTGGCCGGATGACTGCGGTTGGCGATGTCGCTACCCAGGCGGATACGCGACTGACCGCTCTGCTCGCGCAGGCTGACCGCGAACGCTCCCAGCAGCAGCATGAACGGCGTGACTGCGCGTGCCCTGGCAAAGTCACGCAAGGCGCTGGTCTGCACGGCACTGAAGGTGAAGTGTTCGCCGACGGCCATCGCCTGCTTGTTGCGGGGCCGCTGCCCGTGCAGCTCCAGCCAGCTATGCTCGCCGGCCAGCGCTTGATGCCAGTAAGCCAACTGCCGGGCATGCTCGGGACCGGCCAACAGCTGGCGCTGCCAGCGGGCAAAGTCGCCATAGCCCACGGTCAACGCTGGCAGTTGCGCGTCGATGCCTGCCAACCGGGCGGTGTAGAGCACTTCCAGTTCATCCACCAGGTTGCGCATTGACCAGCCATCCACCGCGATGTGATGGGTGGTCAGCAACAGCACGTGCTCGCGCTGATCCAGACGCAGCACGCACACCCGCTGCAGGGGCCCGGTACTCAGGTCGAACGGTTGCCGGGCGTGCGCGGCGGCGCGCTGGCGAGCTTGGGCCAGACGCTGCTCGGGCGACAGCTCGGACAGATCCTCAATGGCAAATTCCAGCGCCAGGGTCTCCTGCAGCAGCAGGCGCACACCCTCGCCCTGCGCAGCAAAGGTGGTGCGCAACACCCCATGGCGCTGCTGCAGCGCGCCGAACGCAGCACGTAGCGCATCGACGTCCAGCGGGCCACGCAGGTGCAGCGCCAGCGGCACGTTGTACACCGAGCTGCGGGGGTCCAACTGCCAGGCGAACCACAAGCGCTCCTGGGCAAAGGACGGCAGCAGTTCGTCAGTCACGCTGGGGCTCAGGACAGGCTGGGTGTGGCCGGCAACGGCCTCGGCCAGAGATGCTGCAAAGCCAGCCAGCTCGGGGTGGTCGAACACGTTCGCCAGCGCCAGGTTCACCCCCAGGCGCTCACGCAGGCGTCCGACAATCTGCGCGGCAGCAATGGAGTTGCCGCCCAGGGCGAAGAAGTTGTCGTCGCAAAAAATCTCATCTTGTCCCAGCACCTCGGCCCAGACCGCCGCGACCAGTCGCTGCTGATCGTCAACCAAGGCCTGGCCCTCGCGCACCAGCGGCTGGTCGTTGCGCCGCAGGTGGAAGCAGTCAAGCTCCGCGCGTTCGAGCATCTGCCGGCAGGCGGAGCGTTGCAGTTTGCCGCTTGAGGTCTTGGGCAGTTCGCCGGGGTTGAGCAAGGCAATCCATACCGGCGTCTGCTGACAAACATCCGCCACGACTCGGTCGATCTGCGCACACAGTTGTGCAGCGCTGATCTTGCGTTGGGTGGTGCGACCGATCTCGACCGCGATCCCGATACCCTCGCCGTCAGCCTGCTCGACCACGAATGCCGTGACCCGGCCCTTGCGCGCGCCTTCGACGTTGTATTCGACGGCGCGCTCAAGGTCCTGCGGGTAAATATTCTGGCCACGGACAATGATCATGTCCTTGAGGCGCCCTGTGATGAACAAGCGGTTGCCGCGCAGGAAACCCAGGTCGCCGGTCCGCAGCCACGTGCGCCCTTCGCGGCTGACAAATGTCCGCGCGCTCGCCTGCGGGTTGCGCCAGTAGCCACGAGCGACGCTGTCGCCACTGGTCCAGATCTCGCCGATATGGCTGTCCGGCTGGATGTCGCCGGTGTGCGGATCCACCAGCATCACCTGCAGCCCTTCGTGCAGGATGCCGCTGCTGACCAGCAAGCTGCCCTGCCCCGGCTCGGCGCGGTGTTCGCCCAGCGCATGGCTGTCGAAACTGGCACTGACGAAGTGCTCCGCAGCGGTGGTACCGGCGACGAACAGGGTGGCCTCGGCCAGCCCATAGCACGGCAAGAACGCCGCCGGCTTGAACCCGCAAGGCGCGAAGTGCTGGGCGAAGGCTTGCAGGCTGTCCTGGCGCACCGGCTCGGAACCGGAAAACAGCACGCGCAGGCAGCTCAGGTCGAGCTTGGCCAGCACGCTTTGATTGACCCGCTCGGCGGCCAGGCGGAAGGCAAAGTCCGGGGCACCGCTGTGGCTCGCGCGATAGTGACTGATCGCTTCGAGCCAACGCGCAGGCCGCTCGACGAAGTGCCGCGGCGACATCAGGACCAGGCTCGCGCCCCGATAGACCGAGAGCAACAGACAGCCGATCAGCCCCATGTCGTGGTACAGCGGCAGCCAGCTGACGAAGGTGTCGTCTTCACGCAGGTCGAAGCAACCGAGCATCATCTGTTCATTGGCGACCAGGTTGCCGTGGCTGACTTCCACGCCCTTGGGGGTCGCGGTGGAGCCGGAGGTGTATTGCAGGAAGGCAATGTCCTCGTTGGCCGGTTGCCGCACCGGCCAGTTGGCGCTGCCCTGCAGTGTCGATGCATCCAGCGCGTCGACCGACAGGGTGGTCGGCAACGCCTGGGCGAAGGCCTGTACCAGCGACTCGCGCAAATGCTCCTCGGTCAGTACCAGGCTTGGCTGGGCATCGTCGAGGATCGAGCGCACCCGGCTCAGTTCGTACTGGCGCAACGACTCGGGCGGCAATGCCGGCACGGCGATGATGCCTGCGTACAGGCAGGCGTAGAACGACACCACATAGCTCGGACCGCTCTGCATCAGCAACAACGCCCGCTCACCGACGCCGGCATGGCGTGACAGCACTGCCGCCAGCTCACGGGCCCGGCGGTCGAGCTCGGCATAGGTCAGCGTCAGGCGCTGCGCTTCGCCGTCGAGGAGAAAATGCACCGCCGGCTTGTCACCGCGCCGCACCGCGTGCGCGCTCAGCGCGTCAACCAGAGACGTATGGAGGACTGTCATGTCGCACCTTTGCAAAGAAAGTGAGAATCAGGGCGCACAGCGGCAGCGCCAGGCAACGTGGCCGCCAGGCAGGCAATCAGGTGGTCGAGCACCGCCCGCTCCTGCTCCTGGATGAAGAAGTGACCACCGGCGAACAGTTCGAGACTGAAACCTGCGCCGGCATGCTCGCGCCAGGCCAGCAGTTGCGCCTGGCTGGCACGATCCTCAGTGCCGGCCAGCACATGCACCGGACACTGCAGGGGTGCCGTCGGCTGATAGCGATAGCGGCCGCACAGCAGGAAGTCGGCACGCAGCACAGGCAGCGCCAGACGCATCAGTTCGGGGTCTTGCAGGGCCTCGATAGGCGTGCCTTGCAGGGAGGCCAACTCGGCCATCAGTTGCTCATCGCCCAGGGGTTGGCGAAAGCGCAGGTAGTCGCGGTGCGCGGGGGCCGAGCCGCCAGACACCAGCAATGCACGAGGCGCCGGCAAGCCCTGCGCACGCAGGGCACAGGCCAGTTCGAACGCCAGCAGCGAGCCCATGCTGTGGCCGAACAGCGCGTAATGCCGATAGGTTTCACCGCGCAGTTCGCGGGCCAGTTGCGCGGCCAGGTCGACCAGGTCGCTTGCCAGCGGCTCGCCGGCACGGCTGCCCCGCCCCGGCAGCTCGAGCGGACGAATGTCCAGCCAGGCCGGTGCGCTACGACGCCAGCGTGCATAGCTCAGGGCACTGGCGCCCGCATAGGGCAGGCAGAACAGGGTCAGCAAAACGCTCACCGGCCGGCCTGCCCGTCCATGTGCTGACGCAGGCTGAGGGGGCGCATGTCGGTCCAGACCGACTCGATGTAGTCCAGGCAGTCTTGCTTCAGACCGCTTTTCCCCGCCTCACGCCAGCCCGCAGGCACTGCCTTGTAGTCGGGCCACAGCGAATACTGCTCCTCTGCGTTGACCAGTACTTTGAACGTTGCATCTTCGCGGTCGAAAGCCATTTGCAATTCCTCGATCTGTGGAGTCAATGCGAGGGGCATGACGCCCTGTCTCGCGGTTTCCTAGATCGACGAATGACAGAGAAATAACTTCAGACGGTGCTTTTGCGGCCTTGGATCATGACCAGGTGGAGATTGATTTAGGGAGTTGTTGCAAATAGTTCTTAATAGTATTAGATTTTTCACCCTCGCTGGCGTACTACCAAGAATTCATCAGGTGCCTCATGCAAAAAATCGATGCAGCCAGAAATGGTTCCCCCTTGCTTGAGGTGTTTTATGACCAGCGTTCACGCCTGATCGGTCTCGCAGCCCGGATCACCGGGTGCCGCAGTCACGCCGAAGACATCGTTCATGAAGCCTTCATGAAGGTCGACGATGCGGGTGACAACGAGCAGATCCGGTCCCAGGCGTCCTACCTCACCCGCGTCGTGCGCAACCTGTCGATCGACCATTACCGTCGACGCCAGTTCGAGGAACGCCTGATATGCCAGGACAGCGATAGCAACGAGGCGCCTGCGCACCACGCCGAAACCCCGGAAGCCCTGGTTTCCGACCAGCAACTGCTGGAGCGGGTATGCGGCGCACTGGCCGACCTTCCCGAGCGCACCCGCTATGTATTCGAGATGTGCCGCATCCATGGCATGAAGCAGAAGGACATCGCCAGGGACCTCGGCGTGTCCGCGCCCCTGGTCAGCGCAATGATCCGCGAAGCCCTGCTGCATTGCCGGGAAAAAGCCCTCTAGCGGTATTGCCATCCTGCTGCCGCCGACGCAGCCTCGCGCTGCTCGACAGCGGCTACTGATGTGTCTCGCGCAAAAACAACAACGCCCCGACAGGTCGGGTAATGCTGTTCAGTTAAGCGACGCCGACCATTGTAGGAGCGAGCCTGCTCGCGAAAAACTCAAAGACGCCGCGTTTATACTGAATACACGCGTTATCGTTGACGTTTTTCGCGAGCAAGCTCGCTCCTACAAGGTACTGCACTCACTTAACTGAACAGCATTGCCCGACCTATCGGGGCGTTTTTTATCTCAACTGGCGTAGCCGCAAAACCCTACCAGCTGGCAGGCAACCAACCCAGTGCCGCGCAGATGGCGTAGGCCATGCTGATCAGGTACAGCACCACTACCGTGACCTGGATCAGCGGATGGGCAATCCAGCCGCATTGCCAGGCCGGGACGATGTCGCCGTTCTTGCGTGCCGAGCGTAGCATCAGGATCGGCATGATCGACAGGATCACCCCGCTGAAGACCCCGGCAAAGTACAAGGCGCTGACGAAGCCGACCATGCCGCTGTAGGCCAGGATAAACGGCGGCACGCAGACAATGGCCAAGACCATCAGGCGGGTCTTGGGGTTGCTCTCCGAACCCAGGCTCTGGAACTTGTCGAAGATGTTGGTCAGGAAGCTGCCACCCAGGCCCCAGTAGGACGTCATCATCGCGCACAGGGCAAAGGTGTTGGCGGTGTAGAACGCCCACTGCCCCAGCGCCTGGCCCCAGGCCAGGGTCGCGACTTCACTCTGGTTTTCCAGACCGGTCAGGGCGATCACCGACATCGGCACCATCGCCAGCAAAATAAAGGTAATCAGCATCCCGGTTATCACCGCCAGCGGCAGGCGCTTGGGTGCGTGGCTGAAACCACGCGCCATTTCCGGGACCACGTACTGGGCCGAGAAACAGAACACGGCAATGTTGAACACCGGGATCATGTAGACCCAATCGCCTTCCAGCAGGTTGGCAAACCGGGTGTTGTCGTGGACCAGCGTGGCAATGACCAGCACCAGGGTCATGCTGAGCATGCCGATGCTGATGAACTTCTCACCCTTGCCGATGGCCTTCAGGCCCAGGTACAGCACCAGCGCTGCAGGCAGGAAGAACAGCAGGCTGCCGAGTGCCGGGCTGATGCCGAAAAACTCGCTGAGCACCTTGCCGCTGCCGCTCATGTAGGCCACGAGCGCGCCGATGCTGTTGACCGCTACCGAGAGGAAAATCGCCCAGGCCCCGAAGGAGCCGACGTAGCGCTGGGCCAGGCCACTCAATTGGTGGTGACGGCGGGTGCGCAAGGCGGTTTCCGAGACATACAGCATGGAGATGGTGGTGAAGATGCCGGCGACCGCCAGCCAGAACAGCAGCGGCATGTAGCCGGCCTTGCGGCTGGCGTAGGCCATCGACAGCACGCCGGCGCCGATGTTGGTGCCGACAATCATTGCCACCGCCTCGACGAAGGTCAGGCGTTTGACTTCCAGCCCGGAAGACTCGGCATGGCTCGCCTCGTGTGGCTCGTCGGCCACGGCGTAAGGGGTCTTGCTCATGAACAATTCTCGCTATTTATAGTTATTGCAGAATCCACGCAGCGTTCGTCATCAAAGCACTGCATGCAGTAAAACCTTGAACGGCGGGCAAAATATCACACATGGTGTTCGGAATAACACTCATGAGCGCTTATTCATTGGTCTAAGATGCCCGGATTAGAGCGTTTACTGCTTTCTGGGGACTGGCCAGGGGCGGGATTTGAGGGCTGCGGCGCCATCAATGATATTGATAGCAACCTAACAAAAGCCTTAGGCTAGAGGGCTGCCCCAGGGCTTATATCATTCCGAATGATAGTTACCTTTGCTTCATTCGATTCGTGAGATAGAGACTCGCCGAGCATCATCCGCCCATCTCAATACATTGGCGGATCTATCCATGGAACAGTCTCTTAAACATTTGCGCTTGCCCCTGGCCGCCCTCGCCGTGCTGGTGATGAGCGCCTGCGGCAAGACCCCGGACTCGGCCGCCACCATGCCCGCCGCCAAAGTCAGCGTGGCCAAGGTGCTGGAACAACCGGTCAACGAGTGGGACGAATTCACCGGGCGCCTGGAAGCGCCGGAAACCGTGGAAATCCGCCCGCGCGTATCTGGCCAGATCGATGAAGTGGCTTTCACCGAAGGCGCCCTGGTGAAAAAAGGCGACCTGCTGTTCCAGATCGATCCGCGTCCGTTCCAGGCTGAGGTCCGCCGCCTCGAAGCCCTGGTTGCCCAAGGCCGTGCCAATGCCACCCGCAGCGAAAACGAAGCCCAGCGCGGCGAGCGCCTGCGCACCAGCAACGCGATTTCGGCGGAGCTCGCCGACTCGCGCACCAGTGCCGCCCAGGAAGCCCGCGCCGCAGTGGGCGCGATCCAGGCACAACTGGACCTGGCCCGACTGAATCTGAGCTTCACCCGTGTTACCGCGCCCATCAGTGGCCGCGTCAGCCGTGCCGAAATCACCGCCGGCAACCTGGTGACCGCCGATGTCACGCCGCTGACCAGCGTGGTTTCCACCGACAAGGTCTACGCCTACTTCGACGCCGACGAGCGAGTGTTCCTCAAGTACAGCCAGCTGGCTCGCCAGGGTCAGCGTGGCCAGACCACTCCGGTGTACCTGGGGCTGTCCAACGAAGACGGCAACCCGCACCAGGGCCAGATGAACTTCATGGACAACCAGGTCAACCCCAAGACCGGCACCATTCGTGGTCGTGCGGTGTTCGACAACAGCAAGGGCGAATACACCCCCGGCCTCTACGCACGCCTGAAGCTGGTGGGCAGTGGCACCTACTCGGCGGTGCTGATCACCGACGAAGCGGTGGGAACCGACCTGGGCAAGAAGTTCGTACTGGTGATGGACGGCGACAAGTCGGTGTACCGCGCCGTCGAACTGGGGCCGAAGATCGAAGGCCTGCGCATCGTGCGCAGTGGCCTGAACAAGGACGACACGATCATCGTCAAGGGTTTGCAACGGGTGCGCCCAGGCTCGCCGGTCACCCCTGAAGTGGTGCAGATGGCCAGCCAGGCAACCCTCGCCGCCCTCGCCCAACAACGCCAGGCGCTTGAAGCCAGCAACCTGCCCCAAGTCGCGCCTGCCAAGGGTGCGCCGGGTACGGCTGTGAAGCTCGCCGCTGCGACTCCACGCGGTTAAGGGATACAGACTCCAATGAATTTTTCCCAGTTCTTCATTTCACGGCCGATCTTCGCCGCCGTGCTGTCGCTGCTGATCCTGATCGCCGGCAGCATCTCGCTGTTCCAGTTGCCGATCAGCGAATACCCGGAAGTGGTACCGCCGACCGTGGTGGTGCGCGCCAACTTCCCCGGCGCCAACCCCAAGGTCATCGGTGAAACCGTCGCAGCCCCGCTGGAACAAGCCATCACTGGCGTCGAGAACATGCTGTACATGTCCTCGCAGTCCACCGCCGACGGCAAGATCACCCTGACCATCACCTTTGCCCTGGGCACCGACCTGGACAACGCCCAGGTGCAGGTGCAGAACCGCGTCACCCGTACCGAGCCCAAGCTGCCGGAAGAAGTGACCCGGATCGGCATCACGGTGGACAAGGCCTCGCCCGAGCTGACCATGGTCGTGCACCTGACCTCGCCGGACAAACGCTACGACATGCTCTACCTGTCCAACTACGCCCTGCTCAACATCAAGGATGAGCTGGCGCGCCTGGGCGGTGTCGGTGACGTGCAGCTGTTCGGCATGGGCGACTACTCGCTGCGGGTCTGGCTCGATCCGAACAAGACCGCTTCGCGCAACCTGACCGCGACCGACGTGGTCACCGCGATTCGCGAACAGAACCGCCAGGTGGCCGCCGGTGCCCTGGGTGCGCCGCCCGCACCGAATGCCACCGCGTTCCAGCTCTCGGTCAATACCCAGGGCCGCCTGGTCAGCGAGGAAGAGTTCGAGAACATCATCATTCGCGCCGGCGACGACGGTGAAATCACCCGTCTGAAGGACATCGCCCGAATCGAGCTGGGGTCCAGCCAATACGCCCTGCGCTCGCTGCTGAACAACGACCCGGCGGTGGCGATCCCGATCTTCCAGCGTCCGGGCTCCAACGCCATCGAAATCTCCAACCAGGTTCGCGAGAAAATGGCGGAGCTGAAGAAGAACTTCCCTGAAGGCATGGACTTCAGCATCGTCTATGACCCGACGATCTTCGTCCGTGGCTCCATCGAAGCGGTGGTGCACACCCTGTTCGAAGCACTGATCCTGGTAGTGCTGGTGGTGATCCTGTTCCTGCAGACCTGGCGCGCCTCGATCATTCCGCTGGTGGCAGTACCGGTCTCGCTGATCGGCACATTTGCCGTGATGCACCTGTTCGGCTTCTCCCTCAACGCGCTGTCGCTGTTCGGCCTGGTGCTGGCCATCGGTATCGTGGTCGACGACGCCATCGTGGTGGTGGAAAACGTCGAACGTAACATTGGCCTGGGGCTGACACCGGTGGAAGCCACCAAGCGCGCCATGCGCGAAGTGACCGGACCGATCATTGCCACGGCGCTGGTCCTGTGTGCGGTGTTTATCCCGGCCGCGTTCATTTCCGGCTTGACTGGGCAGTTCTATAAACAGTTCGCCCTGACCATTGCCATCTCGACCGTGATCTCGGCGTTCAACTCGCTGACCCTGTCGCCGGCCCTGGCTGCCGTGCTGCTCAAGAGTCATGACGCACCGAAGGACCGCTTCTCACGGGTCCTGGACAGGTTGTTTGGCGGCTGGTTGTTCCGTCCGTTCAACCGCTTCTTCGACCGCGCCAGTCATGGTTATGTCGGCACCGTGACCCGGGTTATCCGCAGCAGCGGGATTGCCCTGGTGCTGTACGCCGGGCTGATGGTGCTGACCTTCTTCGGTTTCTCCAATACCCCTACCGGTTTTGTCCCGGCCCAGGACAAGCAGTACCTGGTGGCCTTCGCCCAGTTGCCGGATGCGGCGAGCCTGGACCGCACCGAAGAAGTGATCAAGCGCATGTCCGACATGGCGCTCAAGCAGCCGGGCGTGGAAGCCGCGGTGGCCTTCCCGGGCCTGTCGATCAACGGTTTCACCAACAGCCCCAACGCCGGGATCGTGTTCGTCACCCTCAAGCCCTTCGATGAACGCAAGGACCCGAGCCAGTCGGCCGGGGCGATTGCCGGCGCGTTGAATGGCCAATACGCCGACATCCAGGAAGCCTACATGGCGATCTTCCCACCGCCGCCGGTACAGGGCCTGGGTACCATTGGCGGGTTCCGCCTGCAGATCGAGGACCGCGGCAACCTGGGTTACGACGAGCTGTACAAAGAAACCATGAACATCATCAACAAGAGCCATAACGTGCCGGAACTGGCTGGCCTGTTCACCAGCTACACAGTGAACGTGCCCCAGGTCGATGCCGCCATCGACCGGGAAAAAGCCAAGACCCATGGCGTGGCCGTCAGTGACATCTTCGACACCCTGCAGATCTACCTGGGTTCGCTGTATGCCAACGACTTCAACCGCTTCGGTCGCACCTATCAAGTCAACGTCCAGGCCGAGCAACAGTTCCGCCTCGAACCGGACCAGATCGGCCAGCTGAAAGTGCGCAACAACAAAGGCGAGATGATCCCGCTGGCGACCTTCATCAAGGTCAGCGACACCTCGGGGCCGGACCGTGTGATGCACTACAACGGCTTCATTACCGCTGAAATCAACGGTGCCGCAGCCCCCGGCTACAGCTCCGGCCAGGCCGAACAAGCGATCGAAAAACTGCTCAAGGAAGAACTGCCCAACGGCATGACCTACGAGTGGACCGACCTGACCTACCAGCAGATTCTTTCTGGCAACACTGCGTTGTTCGTGTTCCCGCTGTGTGTGCTGCTGGCGTTCCTGGTGCTGGCGGCGCAATACGAGAGCTGGAGCCTGCCCCTGGCGGTGATCCTGATCGTGCCGATGACCCTGCTGTCGGCCATTACCGGGGTGATCCTGTCCGGTGGCGACAACAACATCTTCACCCAGATCGGTTTGATCGTACTGGTGGGCCTGGCATGTAAGAACGCGATCCTGATCGTCGAGTTCGCCAAGGACAAGCAAGAGGAAGGCATGGACGCACTCAGCGCGGTGCTCGAAGCCTGCCGCCTGCGTCTGCGGCCGATCCTCATGACCTCCTTCGCCTTCATCATGGGCGTGGTGCCCCTGGTCTTCTCCAGCGGTGCCGGTGCCGAAATGCGTCACGCCATGGGCGTCGCGGTGTTCTCCGGGATGCTCGGGGTGACCTTCTTCGGCCTGTTGCTGACGCCGGTGTTCTACGTATTGATCCGCCGCTATGTCGAGCGCGGCGAAGCTCGCAAAGCGGCCAAGGCCCTGCCACTGGAGGCACAACCATGAGCCTGAAAGTCTTCCTGCCGAGCTTGCTGGTGCTGGCCCTGAGTGCCTGCGCCGTCGGCCCGGACTATAAGACCCCGGCGACGGAGGCGGCCAACATCACGGCCGCCACCGATGGCGCAAAGGGTCAGAAGAACTTCGACCGGGCCCGCTTCGAAGGCATCTGGTGGCAGCAGTTCGAGGACCCGATCCTCAACCAGTTGGTCAACACCTCGCTGCAGGGCAACCGCGATCTGCGGGTGGCGTTCGACCGCCTGCGGGCCGCCCGGGCGTTTCGCGATGACGTCAGCAATGACGCCATGCCAGTCGTGACCAGCCGCGTCAGCAGTGACCTGGCCAAGGGGCAGATCCCCGGCCAGACCACCGACCGGGTCAGCAGCGAGCGTTATGACCTGGGCCTGGACATGGCCTGGGAAATCGACCTGTTCGGACGTATCCAGCGCAATCTGGAAGCGGCCGACGCCGACACCCAGGTAGCCGCGGCCGACCTGTACCAACTGCAAGTCACCCTGATTGCCGAGTTGGTGGATGCCTACGGCCAGCTACGGGGTGCGCAACTGCGCGAGAAAATTGCCCTGGCCAACCTGGCGAACCAGCAGGAGTCGAGCAAGATCACCGTGACCCTGCGTGATGCCGGTGTCGGTGATCAATTGGACGTGGTGCGCGCCGATGCCCGCCTCGCGTCCGTGGAAGCCAGCGTGCCGCAATTGCAGGAAGTGCAGATCCGTCAGCGCAACCGCATCGCGACCTTGCTCGGCGAGCGCCCGGACAAACTCAGCGTCGACCTCAGCCCGGCCAGCCTGCCGGCCATTGCCAAGGCCTTGCCGATAGGCGATCCGGGCGAACTGTTGCAACGCCGGCCGGACATCCAGAGCGCCGAACGCAAGCTGGCGGCCGCCACCGCGCGCATCGGCGTGGCCAAGGCCGACCTGTTCCCGCGGGTCAGCCTCAGTGGCTTCCTGGGCTTTACCGCCGGACGCGGCTCGCAGATCGGCTCATCGGCCGCCAATGCCTGGGCGCTGGGCCCCAGCATCACCTGGGCGGCCTTTGACCTGGGCAGCGTGCGCGCGCGTTTGCGTGCCGCCGATGCCAATGCCGACGGCGCCCTGGCCAGCTACGAGCAGCAAGTGTTGCTGGCCCTGGAAGAGTCGGAAAACGCCTTCTCTGACTATGGCAAACGCCAGCAGCGGCTGATTTCGCTGATTCGCCAGAGCGAATCGAGCCGGGCCGCCGCTGACCTTGCAGAGATTCGCTACCGCGAAGGCACCGTCGATTTCCTGGTGCTGCTGGACGCCCAACGCGAACGCCTGGCTGCCGAAGACACCCAGGCCCAGGCCGAAGTCGACCTGTACCGTGGCATCGTGGCGATTTACAAAGCCCTTGGTGGCGGTTGGCAACCACAAACCGTCGCCAGCAACTAAGCTTAAACGTGCTCCTTTGGTTGGCCGCAACCAACCAATTTTTAGCCCCGCGTCTCATTCGGTCGCGGGGCTTTTTTTGGCCTGGGGATTGGTTGAATCAAACACTGCGCGAGGCTTTGGGCCGTTTTCGTGAGCGGGCTATCTCCCACAGTGAATCTGGCTGCCGGCAAATTTTGCGTATGGCCTCCACACCTGTGGGACTGGGCCGGCCTCATCGCGGCATAGGTATCTACACAACGTTGTAGCGGCCTCTGGGGTGTTGGATTAGGCGGAGTACATATCCATTTCTTCGGTAACGGCGTCCTATGGTTCCGCCTGACGGCGGCTCACTTTTGAACAGCCCAAAAGTAAGCAAAAGGCTCTTTCCCCACCACTCGGTGCCTCGCTTAGGCTCGGCATGCCCGTACTCCGACATTGATTTGGGGGGCCGCCGCAATGGGCCCTCCCTGGCCC
>NZ_JBIUWJ010000040.1:0-52647 GCF_044743405.1 Pseudomonas sp. NPDC087626 | reverse complement strand
TTTCCCCATGTGAGAGTAGGTCATCGTCAAGATTAAATTCCGAAACCCCTATCTGCGTATGCAGGTAGGGGTTTTGTTTTTGTCCGCGAGAAAGTCCGGCGCCAACCTGACATATCTTTCATGTTCCAGGGCCGCCATTGGGTGGATTAACCCTGAAGTGGACCCAGGGTTTTGTTAAGGTGCAGCTCGTTTTTCAAGGGACTGATGACACGCCCAGGGACCGGCGGTTAATCCAGTCAAAGAGTTGCCGTAGAAATGCCTGAACCCATCCCCATCAAGGACCACGAGAAAGAAACCCGCCTGGTCAACAAACGGCTAATGGCCTGCGCGCTGCTCGTGGCGGCCATCACTTGCGCCCTGGTGGTGCGCTTGTACATCCTGCAGGTCGTCGAATTTGACTACCACTCGACCATCTCCGAAAACAATCGGGTGCACGTGCTGCCCATCACCCCAACGCGTGGCCTGATCTACGACCGCAATGGGGTGCTGCTGGCCGATAACCGGCCCAGCTACAACCTCACCCTCACCCGTGAGCGCGCTACCGATGTGAAAGGCGAACTGGATACCCTCATCAGTTTGCTGCACCTGCCTGGCGAAGACCGTGCATTGTTCGACAAGGCGCTGAAACAGATGCGCCATCCTTTTGTCCCCGTCACCCTGTTCTACGAGTTGAGCGAAGAGCAAATCGCCATCATCGCCGTCAATCAGTTCCGCTTGCCGGGCATCGATGTCGAACCGCAGTTTGTGCGCAACTATCCGTTGGGCGCGCACTTTGCCCACTCCATCGGTTATGTCGGGCGGATCAACGAGAAAGAATCCAAGACCCTGGACTCGGTGGAGTACCGCGGCACCCAGTCGGTCGGCAAGACCGGCATCGAGAAGTTCTACGAGTCCGAGCTGCACGGTCACGTTGGTTACGAAGAGGTCGAGACCAACGCCCAAGGGCGCGTGCTGCGGGTGCTCAAGCACACCGACCCGATTCCCGGGAAGAACATCTTCCTCAGCCTCGACGTCAAACTGCAAGAGGCTGCGGAAGCCGCACTGGGTGACCGGCGCGGTTCGGTGGTCGCTCTCGACCCGGCCACCGGCGAGGTGCTGGCCATGGTCAGCAAGCCGAGTTTCGACCCCAACCTGTTTGTCACCGGCATCAGTTTCAAGCAATACGCCGCGCTGCACGACTCCATCGACCGCCCGCTGTTCAACCGCGTGCTGCGCGGCCTGTATGCGCCGGGCTCGACCATCAAGCCAGAGGTGGCGATTGCTGGCCTGGATGCCGGGGTGGTGACGCCACAGACTCGGGTCTTCGATCCGGGCTACTACCAATTACCCGACTTCGACCACAAATACCGCAACTGGAACCACAGTGGTGACGGCTGGGTCGACATGGACGCGGCGATCATGCGCTCCAACGACACCTACTTCTACGACCTGGCGCATAAGCTGGGCATCGACCGCCTGCACGACTACATGGCCATGTTCGGCCTCGGCGAAAAAGTCTCGCTGGACATGTTCGAAGAGTCAGCCGGTCTGATGCCATCGCCCGCCTGGAAACGTGCTACGCGCCGCCAGGCCTGGTTCCCGGGGGAGACGGTGATCCTCGGCATCGGCCAGGGCTACATGCAGGTCACCCCCCTGCAGCTCGCCCAGGCCACGGCGCTGATCGCCAACAAGGGCGTGTGGAACCGTCCGCACCTGGCCAGGAGCGTCGATGGCATCGCGCCAGTGGACGAACATCCAATGCCGAACATCCTGTTGAAAGACCCGCGCGACTGGGAGCAAGTCAACCACGGCATGCAGATGGTCATGCACGATGCACGCGGCATTGCCCGGGCGGCAGCGGCGGGTGCCCAGTACCGCATCGCCGGCAAGAGCGGCACCGCCCAGGTGGTAGCGATCAAGCAGGGCGAACGTTACAACCGGGCGAAGACCTTGGAGCGCAACCGCGACAATGCCTTGTTCGTCGGTTTTGCCCCGGCCGAACACCCCAAGATCGTAATCTCGGTGATGATCGAAAACGGCGAGGCCGGCGGTCGTGTCGCAGGTCCCGTGGTGCGGCAGATCATGGACGCCTGGCTGCTGGACAACGACGGCCACCTGAAACCGCAATACGCCAGCCCGAGCAAGGCTCATGGCGACCCTCAGGTATGAAGTTGGCCTGCGTGGCACTTGCCAGTTGCTTGACGTTAACGTAAACGTAGAAGGCGACGCCGATTGTCCATGGCGCAGGTTTTGCTTGAGGAAAGTGTTGTCCGAGTCATCGGGCAAACTTCCCTTTACTGCCATCTGAACCGGGTGTAGACATTTGCCCATGACTCGCGTGCTTCGTCGCGAGTATGCACATGGCCCGGCGAGGTACTGGGCGGACCGATCCGGAGCGCTTGATGAGCCTTATAAAAACAACAACCGCAAAGCTGCCACACGAAGCCCGGCTCGCCCGGGAGAAACTGCACCTTGAAGGCGAAGTCCCCGATGGCGTGTTACGCGCCGAAATCGATGCTTCATGGCGACGCAGCCTCAGCCACGGTGTGCACTTCAATGGCAAGCATGAACTGGCGCTGGAATCGAGCGCGAGCCTGGACCTGCTGTTGGCCAGCAATCGGCTGCTGATCGACGCGGCCCTGCCAGCCATCGATTACCTGGCCGAACGCCAGGGCAAGGAAGGGCTGATTATCCTCGCCAACTCCGATGCCACCATCCTCGCGGTCGAAGGCCGCGCCGATCGCCTCAAGGGCAGCGGTCTGCAGGACATCACCCTCGGCGCCTGCTGGAGCGAAGCCGTTCGTGGCACCAACGCGCTGGGTACCGCCCTGGTAGAAGCACGACCGACGCTGATCGATTGCGGCGAACACTACCTCGATCGCCTGAGCGATTTCTCCTGCACCTCCGTGCCCATTCGTTGCCCCCACGGCGACATCCTCGGCGTACTCGACCTGACCCGCGAAGGTCCGCTGGGCCGCGCCCACGACAGCAGCGCGCTGCTGGCCATGGCCGTCAGCCAGATCGAAAGCCGGGTGTTCAACGCCAGTTATCCGGACGAAATCGTCCTGGCTTTCCACAGTCGCCGGCAATACCTCGAATCCCCCTGGCAAGGCTTGCTGGCCGTGAGCCTGGGCGGGCAGATCCTCGCAGTCAGCGGCCAGGCCTGCCAGTTGCTGCACGCCGAGCGTTCGGCGCTGGTCGGACGACGCTGCGAAGAGTTTCTTGGGGTCGACGGCTTGCAACTGCTGGCGCGTCTGCAGCAGGGCGGTGTCGGCAGCCTGCAAACGGCCAAGGGCGAGTTCTTCTACAAAACCCTGCGCGCCCCCCAGCGTTCGATCAACCTCAGCACGCCCGCGCGCAGCAGCGCAAAACCGCTCAAGGCGCCAGTGGAGCTCGAAGCCCTGGCCGGCAACAATCCGCGTTATGCCCGCGCTTTGCGCATGGCCCGCCAGGGCCTGGCCAATCAATTGCCAGTGTTGCTGCTGGGAGAGACCGGCACCGGCAAGGAAGTCATCGCCCGCGCCCTGCACCTGGCCGGCGCCCGTTGTGACAAACCTTTCGTCGCGGTGAATTGCGCGGCGATCCCCGAAGGCCTGATCGAGTCGGAACTGTTCGGCTACCGCGAAGGCGCATTCACCGGTTCGCGGCGTGGCGGCATGGTCGGGCGCCTGCAGCAGGCCCACGGCGGCACCCTGTTTCTCGATGAAATCGGCGACATGCCCCTGGCCTTGCAGGCACGTCTGTTGCGCGTGCTGCAGGATCGCAAGGTGGCGCCGTTGGGTGCCGGTGAAGAACAGGACATCGACGTCGCGCTGATCTGCGCCACCCACCGCGACCTCAAGCGCCTGGTGGAAGACAAACATTTTCGCGAGGACCTGTTTTACCGGGTCAACGGCATCAGCGTGATGCTCCCGGCCTTGCGTGAGCGCGAGGACTTCAGCGCTTTGCTCGCCCGCCTGCTGGTCAAGCTGGAGGCCCCGGCGGTAGTCCTGCATGACGACTTGAACCGCTTGCTCGGTGGCTACCATTGGCCAGGTAACATCCGCCAACTGGAAATGGTCCTGCGCACCGCGTTGGCCATGCGCGAGCCGGGGGACAGCGTACTGACCCTGGATCACCTGCCCGACAGCATGCTCGACGAACTGAACGCCAGCGAACGCCCGCAGGCGGGCAGCATCCGCGAGAACGAACTGGAACTGATTCGTCAGTCCCTGGACAGCCACCAGGGTAATGTCTCGGCCGCCGCCGACGCCTTGGGCATCAGTCGCGCGACCCTGTACCGCAAGCTTAAACAGTTGCGCAGCTGATGCGGCGCTGGATTGTCAGGCTGGTCGACAGCCCCAACTCCCAGGCACTGGACGCCGCGCTGACCTGGCTCTACAGCTTCGTGCGGCCGCACCGGTTGGCGATCGGCGGGTTGTTGGGGTTGTCGATGTGCGCCTCGCTGCTGGTCCTGGTGCAGCCCTGGCTCACCAAGCTGCTGATCGATGACGGCTTGCTGGCCCGGGACTTTTCCATGCTGGTGCTGATCGCCGCGCTGATGATTGGCGCGGGATTGCTTGGCACGGCACTGTCGGGGATCAACCGTTACCTGCACACCCGACTCTCGGGGCGGATTCTATTTTCCCTGCGTGACGACCTGTACCGGCACCTGCAAACCCTGTCGCCGGGATTCTACGGGCAACGGCGGATCGGCGACCTGATGTCGCGCCTGGATGGCGACGTGGCCGAGATCCAGCGCTTTGCCGTGGACTCGCTGTTCTCGGCGGTATCCAGCGTGATCGGCCTGGTCTGCGCGGTGGCCATGCTGCTGACCCTGTCGTGGAAACTGTCGTTGCTCGCGTTGATCCTGATTCCCCTCGACGTGCTCTGGTTGCGTTGGATGCGGCGCAAGGTCGAACGGGATGTGCGGCAGTTGCGCGAGCGCTCGGCGGACATGTCCTCGTTCATGGTCGAGACCCTGCCGGTGATGAAATTCATCCAGTCCGCCGGCCAGCAACAGCGCGAAGCGCGACGCCTGGAATCCCTGGGCCATGGTTACATGAGCCAGTTGCTGCGCCTGCAAATCACCGAGTTCTTCACCCAGGCGGTGCCGGGCACCCTGACCTCCTTGTCACGCGCCTGTGCCTTCCTGATCGGTGGCTACTGGGTGGTGCAGGGCACTTGGCAGTTGGGGGCATTGATCGCCTTTTCCACCTACCTGGGCATGGCCGTCGGGCCGGTCCAGAGCCTGCTAGGCCTGTACGTGGCGATCCAGCGCATGACCGTCAGCCTCGGCCGGGTAATGGAGCTGCGGGGCGAAACGCCGAGCGTGCTGAGCCCGCTCACGCCACAACCGATGCCGACCTGCGGTGAACTGCGTTTCGACAACGTGCACTTCAGCCACCCCGGCCGCCCGAGCACCTTGCGCGGTATCCAGGCACGCATTCCCTACGGCTTGAAGGTTGCCTTGAGCGGTGGCTCCGGCGTCGGCAAGTCGACCCTGATCGACCTGCTGCAGCGTCATCACGATCCGCAGTCCGGTCGGGTACTGCTGGGGGAGGTCGATCTGCGGGAGCTGGACCTGTTCCAATTGCGCCGGCGGATTGCCGTGGTCAGCCAGGACATCGTGTTGTTTCGCGGCAGCCTGGCCGACAACCTGGCCTACGCGGTGCCGGACGCCAGCCGCCAGGCGATTGCTGAAGTGGCGCGGCTGGCGCAACTCCAGAGCCTGATCGAGTCGTTGCCCGAAGGCCTCGACAGCCCATTGGGCGAGCGCGGCCAGCAGCTCTCGGGTGGGCAGAAACAGCGGATCGCGATTGCCCGCGCCTTGTTGCAGGACCCCTTGATCCTGGTGCTGGACGAAGCCACCTCGGCGGTGGATGAAACCACCGAGCGCGAGGTTATCGAAGCCATCGACCGACTGTTTGCCGGGCGCACGCGGATCCTGATCAGCCACCGTCCCTCGACCCTGGCCGATGCCGATTTACGCTTTGAATTGCTCGACGGCCTACTCATTGCAAAAACGGTGCTGCATGAAGCCTGAACTGCTGGTCGGTTTGGTCGACAGCGGCCACTCGGCGGCGCAGCAGCCGCTGGTGGTTGCGCGAAGACGTTTCTCCCTGCTGGACGATGGGCTGGCCGAAGGCGCGCTGTGTGACGATCCGCTGGGCCATGGCAGCGCGGTGCTCGAGGCCATCGGCCGGCGCGCGCCCGCAGCGCGGTTTTGTGTGGCCCAGGTGTTTGACCAGCGCGGGGTCACCAGCGCCTTGCAGATCGCCACCGCGATCGATTGGCTGGTGGCGCAGGACGTTCGCCTGATCAATCTGAGCCTCGGCCTGCGTCAGGATCGCAGCCTGTTGCGCCAAGCCTGCGCCGCGGCGCAGGCCCGCGGCGTGTTGCTTTGCGCCTCCAGCCCGGCGCAAGGCGAGGGGGTGTTTCCAGCCAATTATCCACAGGTGCTGCGGGGCACTGGCGATGCCCGTTGTGCCGAGTCGCAATGGTCGTGGCTCAACAGTGCCCAGGCGGATTTCGCCGCGTGCGTGCAGGGCACCCACCCAGGACAGTCGGGTGCCAGCCTCGGTTGTGCGGCGCTAAGCGGGCACATTGCCGCGTTCCTGCTGGCCCACCCCCAAGCCAGCAATGGCCAGGTTATCCAGTGGCTACAGGATAACGCCCACTATCGTGGCCCCGAACGGCGGAGTGGCTCATGAGCGCACTGCTGATCCTCGGTGCCGGGCCGGCCGGTGCGGCCACTGCGCTGGGCTTGCGCCGGCTGGGTTACCCAGTGACGCTGGTCAGCGAATGGCGACGCTTTGCGGCACTCGAAGGGGTTTCCCTGCGGGTGCTGGAAGCCTTGCGTGGCGCCGGGCTGGAACAGGCGCTGGCGCAGGGGGCACTGGCGTCCCAGCGACAGGTGTCGTGGAACGGTCAGCAGCATGCGCAGAATATCGAGTACCTGCTGGACCGCCCGAGCTTTGACCGCGGCTTGCGTGAGGACCTGCGCCGAGCGGGCGTCGAGGTCATTGAAGGCCGGGTGCTGAACGTTCAGTCGAGCGCATCGGGACATAGGATCGAGGTCCAAGGGCGTGAGCCGCTACTGGCGGATTTCCTCATCGAGGCTCGGGGGCGTCAGTCCCCGGCGCTCGGCAAAGGCCTGCGCGGACCGGAAACTGTCAGCCTGCTCAATCGCTGGCAGGGCACGCCGGGCAGTACCGCCAGTGCGGTGGAAAGCCTGGAGCAGGGCTGGGCATGGATGGCCCGGCGCGCTGACGGTCAGTGTTATTGGCAATGGACGGTGGACGTGGCCAGCGCCACATTGCCGGCCAAGGCACTGTTGCTCGACTACTGTCGCCAGCGGCGAGCGGCTTCGGCACTGGCCAGGGCATTCTTTGCCGATGTAGCGCAACTCGACGTGCAACTGCATGCCCGCAGCAGCACCGCCATATTGTCCTCGCAGGTGTGTGGCGACAACTGGATCCGGGTCGGTGATGCGGCGATGGCCGTGGACCCGCTGTCGGGCAACGGTATTTTCCAGTCCCTGTCATCGGCCCTGCAGGCCCCGGTGGTGATCAATACCCTGCTGCGCAAACCCGAGCGGGCGGCGCTGGCCCAGGGATTTCACCGGATGCGGGTGGAACAACTGTTCCTGCGGTTTGCACGGATCGGCCGGGACTTTTATGCCGACGAACAGCGCTGGCCGCAACAGCCGTTCTGGCAGGCTCGCCGGCAGTGGCCAGACAGCCAAGTGGCACACGCCGAAGCAGACTTTGCCGCGCTGCGGATTGAGCGGGCACCGGTGCTCAAGGACGGCTTTGTCGATGAGGCCGAGGTGGTGATCACCGCAGACCAGCCATTGGGGATCTGGCATGTGCACGGAGTGGAGCTGGCGCCGTTGCTGCGGCGGTTGCGTAGTCAGCCCGCCGCAGAGGCGCTGGCAGGGCTGACGGCAGAACAGGGAACATTGATCAGGCGCTGGTTGTTGACGCAAGGCTACCAGCCCTGAAATGGGTGCTGACTGGGCGGGTCTATTCGCCAGCAAGCAAGCTCCCACAAGGGGGATCGATCACACATCCCCGGTGGGAGCTTGCTCGCGATAGCGCTACAGCTTGATCAACACCGACTTCAATTCGGTGTAATGCTCGATCGCCGCATACCCCATTTCCCGACCCACACCGGACATCTTGTAGCCACCAAAGGGCAGCGCCGGGTCGAGGGCGCTATGGCAGTTGACCCAGACTGAGCCGGACTTGATCCGCGGAATCATCCGGTGCACCGCCGCCAGGTCGTTGGACCAGATGCTCGCCCCCAGCCCATAAGGACTGTCATTGGCCATGCGCAAAACCTCGGCTTCGTCATCGAACGGAATCGCCACCAGCACTGGCCCGAAAATTTCCTCCTGGACCAGCGAGTGCTGTTGGTCGACGTCGACAATCACCGTTGGCTTGACGAAAAACCCAGGTCCGAACTGTTCCCCGCCACAGGCAATGGTCGCGCCGCTTTCCCGGCCCATGTCGATGTAGTTGCTGACGCGTTGCTGTTGCCGCGCGGAGATCAACGGGCCCATCTCGACACTCGGGTCCAGGCCATTGCCCAGCTTCATCGCATTGGCAATGCCGGCGATGTCAGCCACTACATTGTCGAAATGCTTACGCTGCACATAAAGCCTGGAACCGGCGCAGCAGACCTGGCCCTGGTTGAAGAAAATCGCGCTGGCAGCACCCGCTGCGGCACTCGCCAGGTCGGCGTCGGCCATGACAATGGTCGGTGATTTGCCACCCAGTTCCAGGGTCACGCGGGTCATGGAGTCCATGGCGATCTTGCCGATCTGTATGCCCACCGCGGTGGATCCGGTGAAGGTCAGCTTGTCCACCAGCGGGTTGTGGGTCAGGGCGGAGCCTGCGGTGATGCCGGTGCCGGTGACCACGTTGAACACCCCGCTGGGGTAGCCGGCTTCGAGTACCAGTTCTGCCAGCTTGAGTGCGCTCAGCGGGGTTTCGTCCGCGGGCTTCAACACCACGGTGCAGCCGGTGGCCAGGGCTGGACCGAGTTTCCAGCAGGCCAGCAGCAGCGGGAAGTTCCAGGCGACAATGGCGCCAACCACGCCCACCGCTTCCCGCCGGATGAAACTGTGGAACTGTTCATCGGGCATCAAAGGCAGCGAGACTTCGACGCTGGAGCCTTCGATCTTGGTGGCCCAGCCGGCCATGTAGCGCAGGAAGTCGATGGACAATTGCACGTCCATGACCTGGGCCACCGCGGCACTCTTGCCGTTGTTCAGGCATTCAAGTTGCGCCAGCACCTGCGCGTCGCGCTCCATCAGGTCGGCGAGCTTCCACAGCAGGTTCTGCCGCTCGCGCGGGCGGGTGCGGGTCCAGGCCGAATCATCAAACGCCTGGCGGGCAGCGAGCACCGCCCGATCGACGTCGTCCGGGGTGGCTTTGGGCACGACGCACAGGACCTCGCCGGTGGCTGGGTTGTGCAAGGGCATGGTCTGGCCGTCGGCGGCCTCGACCCATTCGGCGCCGATCAGCATGCGCGGGGCGCGCTGGATGAACGCCGAAACGGCGGGAAGCGGAGTGGGGAGCGACATGATGGAGCCTCGTCTTATTCGTGTGCCGAGGCTGATCGCAACCCTTGTGCCAGTTTGCCCGGGGCCTGTATTCAGAGGCTCTTGCGGCGAAAGGGCTGGGCTTTAGCGAGTGCTGATGTCGCAGATTGCGACAATTTTTGAGACGCACCGCTGAGACGGGCGGCGCTTCGCCTGACAAAACTGATCGTCCCTCAGGTTCATCGCGGGCAAGCCTTGCTCCTCCACCGGTAGTCCGTTCTCATCGCCCCGCCATGCGATCAATCACCGCCCACAACTGCGGGTCGTTGAAGTCTTCGATCACCAGGTGCGCCCCTGCGGCCAGCAGCGTTTCGCGGCGCTGACTGGTCACCAGGCCCACGGTAAAGATCCCGGCCTTTACCGCTGCCGTCAGGCCGGGGATCGAGTCCTCGAATGCCAGGCTCACCT
Organism: Pseudomonas sp. NPDC087626; assembly: GCF_044743405.1. NCBI lineage: Bacteria > Pseudomonadati > Pseudomonadota > Gammaproteobacteria > Pseudomonadales > Pseudomonadaceae > Pseudomonas > Pseudomonas sp. NPDC087626. Next base: position 42,671 of record NZ_JBIUWJ010000040.1, on the reverse strand, counting down.
CGGCGCTGGCCTGCAAGCGCTGCAGGCCGGTCAGGTAGGGCAGGGGGTCGGGCTTGGCGCGGGGCAGTTCTTCGGCAACCACTACATGCTCGAAGCGCTCGCGCAGAGCCAATGCCTGCAACATGTGCTCGGCATTCGCTCGTGGTGCATTGGTCACTACCGCCACGCCGATGGCCTGCTCCTGGGCAAAATCCAGTAACCGTACCAGCCCGGCAATCGGCGTCAGGTGCGCGGACAACTGGCGAAAGCGCCGCTCCTTGCGATCAGCAAAGGCTTCGTGTTCGGCCACCGAGCGTTCGGGGAACAGGTAGCGGCACATGGCGGCATTGGCCTGGCCGCTGACATGAGCTTCGAACTCGGCTTTGGTAAACACCCGGCCGTCCTCCTCCAGCAACAACTGTTGCATCGCCTGCAAGTGCAGCGCGTCGGTGTCGGTGAGAGTGCCGTCGAGGTCGAAGAGCAAAGCATTGAGCATGGCGCAGTTCCCGTAGCTGAAGCGGTTAAGCGGATAGCTGGTCATCCTATACGAGGAACACTCACCTATGCTCGTCTCAGCCTGCAACAGTTGTCGCGAAATTAAACGCCGGGCACCTCGGTGGTTGCCGGAATTACCCGGGTGTTTACCAGCAAAGCATTGATTCAACGAACTATTCATAAGCTGGCACGCTCCGTGTATTGGTCCTTGGTAGACGTTTCTCTTGCCTTCGTCAGTGGCATGTTCGCTGGCGGTAGAAACCATAAAAACGACCGTTCAAAAAAATAAGAAAGCACCGTGCGAGGTTCGACGTTGATGAAGAGAAAACTCCGATCAGGCATGAGCGCCAGTCTCCTGGCGCTTGCCGCGTGTGCCGCCCTGCATGCTCCGCAAAGCATGGCCGCGCGTGACGCCCAGACCATCCTCAAGGAGACCTGCCAGGGCTGTCATACCCCTGAAGCCGAGAACGCCTTGAGCCGTATCAGCCACCAACGCAAGACTCCGGAGGGCTGGCTGATGAGCATCGCGCGCATGCAGGTCATGCACGGCCTGCAGATCAGCGATGACGACCGCCGGACCCTGGTCAAATACCTGGCCGATACCCAGGGCCTGGCGCCGAGCGAGACCGATGGCGTGCGTTATGCCCTGGAACGGCGGCTCAACACCGTCGAGCAATTCGACGAGCAGACCAGCCAGATGTGCGGCCGCTGCCACTCCGGTGCGCGGGTTGCCCTGCAGCGTCGCCCGGCCCAGGAGTGGGAGCGCCTGGTGAACTTCCACCTCGGTCAATGGCCGTCGCTGGAATACCAGGCGCTGTCTCGCGACCGCGACTGGTTCGACCTGGCCCGCAAGGAGATGGTGCCGCTGTTGGCCAAGCGCTATCCACTGGATAACCCGGCCTGGAAAACCTGGCAGCAAACTGCGCCCAAGGCCCAGGCCCTGGTGGGCGACTGGAGCTTCAGCGGGCACCTGCCGGGCAAGGGGGAGCTGGCCGGGATCATGCGCGTCAGCGCCGACGGCGACGATACCTTCAAGGTCAGCGTCAAGGGTCAATACGCCGACGGCACAGCCTTCAACGGCGACGGCAGCGCGATCCTCTACAGCGGCTACGAATGGCGCGGCAACGTGACCGTCGATGGCGTAGTGATGCGCCAGGTGTTCGCCGCCAAAGGCAGCGAACTGCAAGGCCGGATGTTCGAGGCCGAGCACGATGAACGTGGGCTCGACTTCCTCGCCGCCAAACAGGGCAGCAGCCGTTTGCTGGCAGTGCAGCCGGGCTACCTGAAGGCCGGCAGCGAAGCCGAAGTGACCCTGATCGGCAGCGGCCTGCAAGGCCAGCCGGACTTCGGTAAAGGCGTCGAGGTGCTCCAAGTCATCAGCCAGAGCCCCGAGCAGATCAAGGTCCGCCTCAAGGCCGTCGCCGATGCCCAGCCGGGCGTGCGTGCCGTGACCTTGGGCAGCTTGCAAGGCCCGAGCCTGTCGGTCTACCAGCAGATTGCCGAGGTCAAGGTGGTGCCTGAATTCTCGGTGGCCCGGATCGGTGATGGCGGGGGTGCGACGCCCAAGGTCCAGGGGCGTTTCGACGCCGAAGCCTGGGGCAAGGGCGCGGACGGCAAGCTCTATCGCATTGGCATAGTCCCGGCGCAGTGGAAAGTCGAAGCCTTCGACGACCGCGCCAGGGAAGACGAAGACGTCAAGTTTGCCGGCACCATGCAGGCGGACAGTGGCGTATTCACCCCGGGCGATGCCGGCCCGAATCCGGCACGCAAGATGTCCACCAACAATGCCGGCAACCTCAAGGTGATTGCCGCGGTCGACGACGCAGGAAAATCCCTGACCGGCGAAGGCCACATGATTGTCACCGTGCAACGCTGGAACAACCCACCCATTCCGTGAGGCCGCTGACCCCGCAGTTTTCAGAGACTTTTTTGGAATGAACGCAGGCCCCGCCAAAGGGGTTTGCACAGGAGGTTTGCCATGGGCGCTATCTTGAATCTGGTCGAACGCAACCTGCACGAAGTGCAGGTGGATGCCGACCGCATGCTGTTTCACATTCCCAGCAGTTCGCTGTTCGCCAGCGATGCCCTGACCGGCAGCATCATCGATGCCCTGCGCGGTCACGGCTGTTCCAGCGCCGAGTTGATCCAGCGCCTGGCCAGCCAGTTCGGTGGCGAGGAAATCCACGAAACCCTGCGCGAGCTGATGGCCTTGGAACTGGTCAGCGACGGCTCGCCGCTGACCCCGGACATCGCCGCCAAACGGGTCGAGCGCACCGCCATCAACACCGTGGTGCTCAACGTCAACACCGGCTGCAACCTGAGCTGCACCTACTGCTACAAGGAAGACCTCGACAAGCCCTCGGCCGGCAAGAAGATGGAGGTCGAGACCGCCATCGCCTCGGTGGAAATGCTCCTGCGCGAATCCCCCGATGAAGAGCGGTTTACCATGGTGTTCTTCGGCGGCGAACCACTGAGCAACCGCAAGCTGATCGAGTACATGGTCGACTATTGTGAAAAGCGCTTTGCCGAGGCGGGCAAGTTCGTCGAATTCGTCATGACCACCAACGCCACGCTGCTCACCGAGGACACGGTGGACTACCTCAACGCCCACCGCTTTGGCTTGTCGGTGAGCATCGACGGGCCGAAGACCGTGCACGACCGCAACCGCATCACCGTGGGCGGGCAGGGCACCTATGACGTGGTGCGGCGCAAGGCCGAGATGTTGTTGTCGCGCTACAACAGTCGCCCGGTCGGCGCCCGCGTGACCCTGACCACCGGCGTCACCGACGTTGAAACCATCTGGGATCACCTGTTCAACGAACTGGGTTTTGCCGAAGTCGGCTTTGCCCCGGTGACCTCCGGCGATATCAGCACCTTCAACCTGTCCAGCGACGAATTGATCGAAGTCTTCGCCAGTATGAAACGGCTCGGTCGGCGCTACCTGGAGGCCGCGCTGGAACACCGCAACATCGGTTTCTCCAACCTGCACCAGTTGATCACCGACATCCACGAGGGCCACAAGAAAGCCCTGCCGTGTGGCGCCGGGCTGAAGATGCTGGCGGTCGACCACAAGGGCGAACTCAACCTGTGCCACCGCTTCACCGGTTCGTCATTGCCGACGTTTGGCAACGTCCACAGCGGGGTCAAACAGGTGGAGTTGAACGACTTCCTGTCCCAGCGCCTGGACCGCAGCAACACCGGCTGCGAGGACTGCCAGATCCGCAACCTGTGCTCCGGCGGCTGCTACCACGAAAGCTACGCCCGTTACGGCGACCCGACGCACCCGACCTATCACTACTGCGAACTGATGCGTGACTGGGTCGACTTCGGCATCGAGGTCTACACCCGGATCATGGCTCACAACCCTGCGTTCATCAGCAGTTACATCACTCCGCGCAAGGCTCACTGATATGAAACATCTCAAGCCCATCAATAACAAAGCGTTGAAGCTGGATCAGGCCGCGGATGAAAACCGCATCGAAGAAGTGGTGGCCATGAGTTCGGTCGCCGGGTGCGCCTCGACCACCGACCCGGGTTGGGAAATCGATGCCTTTGGCGGCGTGTCGTCGTTGTGCCAACCCATGGAGGCCGACCTCTATGGCTGCTCGGACCCGTGCTGGTGGCCGGCCCAAGTGCCCGACATGATGAGCACCTACCCGGACTGGAACAAGGATGCCCAGGCCTCCAACGACAACTGGCGCAACCTCGGCACTGTCTTCCCCAAAGACAAGTAATCGGACAAGAAGAAGGATTCCAGCATGCTTCGTACCAAAGCCTGCGGCCTGGCCGCTTTCGCCTTCCTGGGCAGTGTTTCGCTCAGTGTTCTGGCCGATGAAAACCTGGCGCTCAACGCCGGTCACGAATACATGGTGACCACCAATTACCCCAACAACCTGCACGTCATCGACCTGCAGACCGACACTCTGTACAAGTCCTGCAAGCTGCCCGATGCCTTCGGCCCCGGGACCATCCAGCTGTCGCCGGATCGCAAGACCGCCTACGTGCTCAACAACCACTATGCGGACGTCTATGGCATCGAGCTGGACAGCTGCAAGCAGGTATTCCACGCCAGCATCACCCAGCAACCGGGGGAGAAGGCCCGCTCGATGTTTGCCTTTACCGTCAGCCACGACGGCAAGGAGCTCTACACCATCGCCAACCCGACGCGGATGCTCAACGACCGCTACGAAGTGCAGGCGCCCCGCCTGGATGTCTACGCCACCGACGCCGGTGCCAGCGCCAAGCCGGTGCGCAGTTTTCCGGCGCCCCGCCAGCTGACCATCATGCAGAGTGGCGACGACGGCACCCTGTACGTGGCCGGTGCGGATGTCTACAAGGTCAATGTGCAGACCGGCAAGTTCGACGTGCTGATCCCCAGCCGACACTGGAAACGCCCCAACTACAGCGCGCCGGACGTGCTCTACGTATGGAACCAGCAGACCTATCGCCATGACTTCTCGCTGCTCTACACCGCAGCGAAATTCAAGGACAAGAAACAGGACCCGGCCACCGCCGAGTACCTCTACGGCCTGTTCAGCGTCGACCTGAAGACCGGCAAGACCGAGACCACCGACTTCGGCCCGCTGACCGAAATCTACTTCAGTGGCATGCGCTCGCCCAAGGACCCCAACCTGATGTTCGGCGTGCTCAATCGCCTGGCCAAGTACGACATCAAGCAGAAGAAGCTGATTCAGGCGGCGACCCTGGACCACTCCTACTACTGCATTTCCTTCAACAAGGCTGGCAGCAAGATCTACCTGGCCGGGACCTTCAACGACGTGGCGATCTTCGACCCCGAGACCATGCAGCAGATCGGCAACATCAAGCTGCCGGGCGGCGACATGGCGATCACCACGGCGCAGGTCTTTACCCGGTAGACGGGCTCATGCTCTTGACGTGAAACATCAGTGGCCCTTTAAACCCCGGCAGGCGGTTTTTAAAGGGCCACTGGTGGCCTGGGCCCATCCAGCGGTCAGGAACGCACCGGGCAACTGAGGTCGCCTTCCTGGCAGTCGAGGTAGCCCTTGAGTGTCTCGGCGCGTTTTTGCGTCAGGTCCGCCAGGCATTGGTTGTGGATCAGCGGGTAAACGCTACCGCCTTCGACCCCGGACGCGGCAAAGGTGCACTCGGCATCACGGAACGCCAACCACGCGCGTTGCGCCGTCAGCAGGCTTTTTTTACCTTGCGGGTTGTCCTTCAGATGGCCATTGATCTGTTGGTACAGCGTGTTGAGCCGGGCGTCGGCCTGTTTGTATTGCCTGGCCGCGCACTCATTCAGCGTGCTCTGGTTGCTGGCGTTGGTGCAGTCATCGGCCTGCACGCCAGTGGCCGCCAATAGCGGCAGGAGGCTTAGAAGTAAAACGGTACGCATGGGAAAACTCGCTGGCGCTGAAAAGTTGGGTGAGTGTAGATCAGAGGCCAAATCTTCAGCGCCCGGTGTCAGCCGGTGGCTGCCATTGTGCGCACTCGACCACGCCTTGATGGGCCAGCCACGGCACATCGTGGGAGGTCCAGATATGGGCCTGGGGTTTCTGGCCCGGGTCGTCATCAAGGGTCGCGACCCGCACGATCACATGGGGCTGGGCCGGGCGCTCGGCCATCAGGTGACTGCCGCAGCGCGAGCAGAAATGCCGCAGCTTGCCGGGCGAGGACTCGAAGCAGGACAGCAGCTCAAGACCCCGGGTCCAGCGAAAATGCTCACGCATGACCCCCGCAGTCGAGGCGAATGGCGCCGCATGGGCCTTGCGGCAGGTATGGCAGTGACAATGGCTGATCGGCATGTCGAGGCTGTCGACTGCATAGGCGATGGCCTGGCACAGGCAACTGCCGTGGAGTGTGGGCATGGGGTATTCCTTTACGGGACTGACGAGCGGTAGAAAGCTGACGTTACCACTGTTGGCCGGGGCCTGTCGGGGCTCGGAACGATGGACGTTACTGCGAGTCGGATCTGTTGAATGCAACGGCAAGATTGCTCGTTCGGTCGTCCGCGCCTAGTGTTCATCACAGGAGGTGCTCAATGCACACATCAGATCGCATCGAAAGAAAGATCCTGCTCAAGGCCCCGCGCTCGACCGTCTGGCGGGTGATCGCCAATGCCGAAGCCTTTGGCCAGTGGTTTGGCGTGGCCCTGGAGGGCAAGCGTTTCGTCGCAGGCGCGCGGACCCAGGGGCAGATTACCTACCCAGGCTATGAGCACATGGTGTGGGATGTCGAAGTCATGCGGGTCGAGCCGGAGCGGGTGTTCGCTTTCCGCTGGCACCCCTATGCCGTGGACGCAGGCACCGACTATTCTGGCGAGCCGACGACCCTGGTGCAGTTCGAACTCGAGGACATGGACGCTGGCACCTTGTTGCACGTGGTCGAGTCGGGGTTTGATAAGATCCCGGCAGAGCGTCGTCTCAAGGCCTTTCGCATGAACAGTCGCGGCTGGGACGAGCAAATGAACAATATCGAGACCTACCTCGCCACCCCTTGAACCCCCGCTGAGCCTTGAATTACCCCGCATGTTTGAACCCTACCTAAGCCAATGGCAGTTGCTCCCCGAAGGGGAGCCCATCATCACCCTGGGCAGCCGCCTGCTCCCGGTGCGTTACCAGGGGACGCCGGCGATGTTGAAAATCGCCCTCGATGAAGAAGAAAAGTTCGGCAACCTGTTGATGAGCTGGTGGGCGGGAGAGGGTGCTGCCCGGGTCTACGCCCATGACGGTGCGGCGCTATTGCTGGAGCGGGCCGAAGGCCGGCGTTCGCTGCTGCACATGGCTATGCACGGGGCGGACGACCAGGCCAGCCGGATCATTTGTGACGCCGTGGCGCGCCTGCATGCACCCCGTTCGGCACCGCTGCCGCCATTGGTCGACATGCGGCAATGGTTTCGCTCCTTGGCCCCGGCGGCGCGCCGCCATGGCGGGCGGTTGCGCCAGTGCCTGGCCTGCGCAGAGTACCTGCTGGCCACGCCCCAGGAAGTCGTCGTGCTGCACGGCGATGTGCACCACAGCAACATCCTCGATTTCGGCCCGCGGGGCTGGCTGGCGATAGACCCGAAGCGGGTGACCGGCGAGCGCACCTACGACTACGCCAACCTGATCTGCAATCCGGACCTGCCGAGCGCCACCGACCCGCTACGTTTTACCCGGCAAGTGGCGTTGGTCGCGGCGCAGGCAGGGCTGGAACGGCGGCGGTTACTGCAGTGGGTCCTGGCGTTTGCCGGCCTGTCCGCCGCCTGGTTCCTGGAGGATCACGACGTGCTCGCGGCCGACAAGCAACTGCAGGTAGCAGATCTCGCATTGTTGGCCTTGGAAGTTGGACAACCCGAGGGTGGTTGACCTTCGTTCTTATGGCGAATGTCTTACACGTGTTACTGGCTATGTCGTCTATTACGCATTGGATCCGAAGCGTAATCTTCACCCATCGACTGAGCACAGGATGTACTCAGGGTCATGGATGATCGGCCATATGCAAGGAACGCAGCGACAGGATGTCGTCATGGTCTTGAAACCCGCTTCGGCGGGTTTTTTTATGGGTGCGATAAAGTGCCGGTCCACCCTTCACTCGCTCAATCTGGCGGCCGCCCGTTGGGTGATCAGCGTGCGCTGGGCGAGCGAGTCGGCGGCCAGTTGCCTGGCCCGCTGCAGTACGGCCTCGGGTGCGGTCTGCGGTTCGCCCGAGGCAAAGGGCGGGGCGGGTGCGTACTCGAGTTGCAACTGCACCAGTTGCGCGACGTCATCGCCATACAATTCAGCCGCCAGGGTCAGGGCAAAGTCGATCCCGGCGGTGATCCCGCCACCGGTCAACAGGTTTCCGTCGCGCACCACCCGCTCCTGCACCGCAATCGCCCCCTGCAGGCCAAGCAACGAGTGATAGGCCCAGTGGGTAGTCGCACGTTTGCCCTTGAGCAGGCCGGCGGCACCCAGCACCAGGGCACCGGTGCACACTGAGGTCAGGTAGCGCACCTTGGTCGCCTGGGCCTGGATGAACGCCAGCGTCTGCGCATCTTCCATCAACGGCCCGACACCGCTGCCACCGGGGATGCACAACACATCCAGGTCCGGGCAGTCGGCGAAACGGCAGGTCGGCTGCAGCACCAGGCCGGTGCTGGCCGTCACCGGCGCGAGGTCTTTCCAGATCAGGTGCACCTGCACGTCCGGCAGCGACGCCAGCACATCGTAGGGCCCGGTCAGGTCCAGTTGCTGCACTTGGGGGAACAACAGAAAACCGATCTGCAACGGCATGGCGCTCTCTCCTGGGTTGGTAAATTCGTCCCCGGCAGGGGTGGACGACTTGACTCTAGGCTTCTAGTCTTTGGCGTACACGCCAATCAGCCCTCGAATTACGCCAATGTTCACCACTCCACCGAAACCCATTCATGTGCTGGCCTTCGCCAAGGTGCAACTGCTGGACGTCTCCGGGCCGCTGCAGGTCTTTGCCTCGGCCAATGATGTTGCGGCCCAGCGCGGGATGCCGACACCCTATGCGCCCCAGGTGATCAGCCCGGGTGGTGGGGCGGTGCTGTCTTCGGCCGGTCTGGCCTTGCTCGCCGAACCCTTGCCGGATACAGCCTCCGACACCCTGATCATCGCCGGTGGCTGGGGGGTGTATGCGGCGGCCCAGGACCTCGCGCTGGTGGAGTGGGTGCGCCAGCAGGCGAGGGTTTCGCGGCGGGTGGCTTCGGTCTGCACCGGGGCTTTTCTGCTGGCGGCCAGCGGCTGGCTAGATGGGCGGCGAGTGGCGACCCACTGGACCCGTTGCGAGCAACTGGCCCGGCAACACCCGCGCCTGCAGGTCGAGCCCGATCCAATCTTCATCAACGATGGCCCGGTCTGGACCTCGGCCGGGGTGACTGCCGGTATCGACCTGTCATTGGCGCTGGTGGAGGCCGACCTGGGGCGCGCGATGGCCCTGGAAGTCGCCCGGCAACTGGTGGTGTTCCTCAAGCGCCCAGGGGGCCAGGCACAGTTCAGCGTGACCCTGGACCTGCAACAGCAGGGCAATCGCTTCGACGACCTGCACGCCTGGATCGCCGACAACCTCAGCCTCGACCTCGGCATCCCGGCACTGGCGCTGCAAGCGGGCATGAGTGAACGTAGCTTTATCCGCCACTACCGCGCCGACACTGGGCAGACCCCAGCACGTGCCATTGAGAGGATCCGGGTGGAAACTGCGCGCCGGCTGTTGAGTGATTCTGCGCTGCCGATCAAACGCATCGCGGTGCAGTGTGGGTTTGGCAGTGAGGAGACGTTGCGGCGTGGTTTTCTGCGGGTCATGGGGGTTGTGCCGCAGGTGTATCGGGAGCGGTTTTCGCGGGTGTTTTGATCTTGGGGTGCGCGCCCTAAACCCTCACGGCTGCCAGTACCCGTCATCCCCACTCAATTTGCGGTCAAGAAAACACGCCGCGCTGATCAGCGCCAGGTGGGTCAGGGCCTGTGGGGTATTACCCAGGTGGCGGGCGTGGCTGTCGAACTCTTCGGCGTATAGCCCCAGGGGGTTGGCGTAGCGCAGCAGTTGTTCGAACTCCAGGTGGGCCTTGTCCAACTGGCCGGCGCGGGCCAGGCATTCGACGTACCAGAACGAGCACGCGGCAAACGCGCCTTCGGTGCCGCTGAGGCCGTCGATCTGGCTGTCGTCGTTGTGGTAGCGATAGACCATGCCGTCGCGCACCAGGGATTTCTGGATCGCTTGCAGGGTCGACAGCCAGCGCGGGTCTTTGGCGCTGACAAAACGCACCAGCGGCATCAACAGCATCGAGCCATCCAGGGCCGTGCCGCCGAGGTGCTGCACGAAGTGCCCGCGCTCGGCGTTCCAGAAGTTGTCCCAGATGTCGGCGTAGATTGCCTGGCGGGTCTGGTCCCAGCGGGCAAACGGCGCCGGCAGCGAGCGTTTCGAGGCCAGGCGGATTGCCCGGTCCAGTGCGACCCAGCACATCAGTCGCGAATGCAGGAAGTGGTGCTGCTCACCGCGCATTTCCCAGATGCCGACATCCTCGCTCTGCCAGGTGTCACACACCTGATCGACCACTTCCACCGTGTGTTTCCAGCCCTCATGGGAGATCGCCTCGCCGTACTTGTTGACCAGGTACACCGCGTCCATCAGCTCGCCGAAGATATCCAGTTGCACCTGATCGTAGGCCTGGTTGCCGATGCGCACCGGCCGCGCGTTGCCGTGGCCGCTCAGGTGGCTGAGTTCGCTCTCCGGGAGTTCCTGGCGACCATCGATGCCATACAGAATATTCAGCCGGGTCGGCTGGCCCTGACAGTCACTGACCCGCCCGCGCAACCAACGCATGTAGGCATTGGCTTCCTCGACAAAACCCAGGCGCATGAAGGCGTAGACGGTGAATGAGGCGTCGCGGATCCAGGTGTAGCGGTAGTCCCAGTTGCGGATGCCGCCCGGGGTCTCCGGCAGGCCGAAGGTGGCGGCGGCGAGGATCGCGCCGTGCTTGCGTGAGGTCAGTAACTTCAGTGCCAGCGCCGAGCGGTTGACCATCTCCCGCCAGCGTCCGCGGTAGGTGGATTTGCCGATCCAGTCGCGCCAGAACTTCACGGTCCGCTGCAGGCACAGGTCAGTGTTGTCGGCCTGCCAGCGCGGGTCATCGAGGGCGCCGAGGACGAACTCGGCGCTCTGCTCCTGCTGCAACTCGAAGCGGGCGCTGGCGGCGTTGTCTACTAGCTGCAGGGGCTGGCTGGCGCGCAGGCGCAGACTTGGCTGTTGCGGGGCTTCGAAGCAGATGTCCGGCCCGTCCTCCCGTGCCGTGGTGGCGGCGCGCGCGTAGTCGTGGCGCACCGCGCAATGCAGGTCGAAGGTGGCGCTGCCGCTGACCATGCGCACCCGGCGAATCAGCAACGGCAGGTCATCTTCACTGTCGCCGATGACCAGCAGGTCGGTGATTTCCACCACCGCCCGGGCGCTCAGCCAGCGGGTTTGCAGCACGTTGGTGTCAGGCAGGTAGATCTGTTCGCGGCGCGCGTCCGGCAGGTCGGGGGCCAGCTGAAAAATCCCCGCCTTGGGGGTGTCCAGCAACGAACAGAAGATCGACGGGCTGTCGAACTCCGGCCAGCAGAAGAAATCCACGCTGCCCTTGTCGTTGACCAGCGCGGCACTGCGCAGGTCGCCAATGATGCCGTGGGCGTCGATCGCGCTTTGGCGTTCGTCACGATGATCAGCCATGTCCAGTCAGCCTCGCACAAAGAGCGTAATCAGCAGACTGACGCAAAGGCGGGGGAGTTCAGGTTCAGGTCGGTTTATTTGCGTTGGGGTCGCCGCTGCGCTCGTCGTTCATCCCTGATAGCGCCCGCTGCGTTGGTGCCACTCGCGACTGCCGGCGACCCAGGCTTTGACCCCGCCGAGAAATCGCTCGAGTTCCCAACTGGCCCCTGGCAACACCCGCTGTTCGGCCGCCTCGTAGGCATACACGACGTCGTCATGGATCTTCGCCGCCAGGCCCATGGCGTCGGCTAGCGAGCAGTGCTGCTGGGCGGCCAGCAGCCGCGGCAGGTTGAAGTCCTCCTGCTCGGTGAGGCTTTCCTTGTGGGCGGAATAGAGGTCGTTGGCCAGGATGGTGGCACTGGCCGCGAGCGTGGTGACCCGGCGCACCAAGGGCGCCGAGTACACACTGGCCGGCAGCTCGTAACCGCCGATGATGTCGATCAACGACATGCACGGCAGGAAGCTGTTGACCTGGCGGTGGGCCAAGTACTCCCAGACTCGGGGTGGTTGTTTGGTCATGCGCCAGGAGGCTTCCGCCCCCATGGTCACGAACATGGCGATGATCTCGTGTCGGACCCTCGCCACTTGCGCCGGCGTGGCGAACCCCGCTACATGCGCCATGTAGGCACGTAACCCCTTGAGCACGGGGTCGGCATTCAGGGCCTGGTGCAGATCGGGCGCAAACTCATAGCTCAGGTGCGCAGGCTCCAGGGCAGCCAATGCCAGGGACAGGCGTGCGCCCACCAACTCCGGCACCGATCCACACTGCTCGTCATCGCAGTAGTAGTCATCCACCGCGAACAGCGCGGCGATGCACTGCGCTGAAAGTAAGAGGCGCTCGGGTGCGTCGGTGTCCGGATGGCACAGCATGGCGAAGCGACCGAACTGCGCGCCACGCAATTTCGGCATCTGCCCGGCGAAAATGCCGACTTGCTCGACCCAGGGGATCAGCAATGTGTCGACCTGCTGCCCGAGCGGCTCGTTTATCCGTACCGGTTCGGGGCAGTGCAGGGGCGGTATCACCCAGGGAAGATCAAGGGAATGGCTCATGGCGTTCTACCTCACCGGCAGCTTTCGCTGTTCACTGCTCAGCACTGGCGCTGGGCGAGTTCCTTCCAGCGTCGCAATCCGCCGGGGCCAACCTGCTGAAAGATCCGCACGAACCAGACGCTGAACATTTCTGGGCTGGCTGCGATGAGGCGATCCAGGTCGGCGAGTTTCTGCCAGCGCCAGGCGTGGGCTTCCTCGGGGTTGGCAAGGGGCGCGCAGCGGCTGATACCGGCGAATACATGGTCGTACTCGTGTTCGATCAGCTGATTCGACACCGGCTCGTGGTAGAGCAGGGTGGTGACCGGCGTGAGCCGGCAGCGCAGGCCCATTTCCTCGTGCAGCCGGCGCCTGGCCGCCGCACGTGTGCGCTCCCCGGGCCGCGGGTGTCCGCAGCAGGTATTGGTCCACAACCCCTGGGAGTGGTACTTGCCCAAGGCTCGTTGCTGCAACAGCAAGCGGCCGTTGCTATCGAAAATGAACACCGAGAAGGCCCGGTGCAGCAGGCCTTGCTGGTGGGCGTAGAGTTTGCCTGCCGAGCCGATCTCGCGGTCTTGCAGATCAACCAGAATCAGCGATTCTTCCATTGCCTGGCTCCACGTGACCGGTTTCGCTCGTACTGTGGCGCAAAGTTTCGATCCTGCCTACTGTCAGAACTGTCAGGTCCGCGGTGCTAACAGCAAGCCGCGCAACATCAGCTCCAGAGCTGCCAACGCTTCGTCCAGGCGTTCGGCGGGAGCTTGATCGCGGGCGATCCACAGGGCGGCGTGGACCAGGCTGCCGTTGATCAGGCGTGCCAGGGCCTGGGGTGGGGCGGCAGCGATGGTCTGCCGGTCCATCAACTGTTCGAGCAGGCGGGTGAGGGTGGCGATGCAGTCCATTTGCAGCGACAGTGTCAGGTCGCCCAGCACGGCCGGGGCATCGAGCAGCATGATGCGCTGGATCTCGGTTTCCTGGGCCATCTGCAGGTACGCGGTACAGCGCTGGCAGAAGCCGCTCCAGGGGTCGCTGGCAACGGCTGAGATGGCGTCGAGCCGGGCGTCCATTTCGCCGTCGATCTGCGCGACTACCGCCGCCAGCAGGCCTTTCTTGTCGCCAAAATGGTGATACAACGCGCCACGCGTCAAGCCAACGTCGGCGGTCAAGTCGTCCATTGAGGTGGCGCCATAGCCCTGGGTGGCGAAGGCGTGGCGGGCGCTGCTGATCAATTTGGCGCGGGTCTGCTCGATCATTTCGGCGCGTGGTCGCTGGCCCATGGTGTCCCTCACGGTTTTTTCGGTTTGACATACGGTGCGTATGTTTGCATGATTTTGTACATACGCGGCGTATGTATTTTTACCACGTCGACGCTTTATGGCAAGTTGCATGCCCCAAAAGAGGATGGAACCCGATGGCAAACCCCTATTCGGCCTTGTTCAAGGCACCCGGCAGCCGGGCCTTTGTGCTGGCCGGGATGATTGCGCGCATGCCGATTTCCATGACCGGCATCGGCCTGATCACCATGTTGTCGCAGCTGCACGGCGGTTATGCATTGGCCGGTGCCGTGGCCGCGACCTTTGCCTTGGCCACGGCGGTGTGTGCTCCCCAGGTGTCGCGCCTGGTCGACCGCTACGGTCAGGGCCGGGTGCTGCCCATCGCCGCGTTGCTTGGCGGTGGTGCGCTGTTGCTGCTGTTGCTCTGTACCCGCTTGCAGGCGCCGCACTGGACCCTGTTTGTATTCGCCGCGTTGGCCGGTTGCATGCCGAGCATGTCGGCGATGGTGCGGGCGCGCTGGACCGAGATCTACCGCGGCAAGCCTCAATTGCAGACTGCCTACGCCCTGGAGTCGGTGCTGGACGAGGTCTGTTTTATCGTCGGCCCGCCGCTCTCGGTGGGGCTGTGCGTGGTGGCCTTTCCCGAGGCCGGGCCGCTGGCGGCGCTGCTGGCGTTGGCCATCGGGGTCAGTGCGTTTGTCCTGCAGCGCAGCACCGAGCCTGGCGTGCATCCCCATGACCAGGCGCAACCCGGCTCGGCCATCGCCTCGGTGCACGTGCGCTGGTTGATCCTGCTGATGGTCGCCCTGGGCACCATCGTCGGCGTGGTTGACGTGGTCAGCGTGGCCTTCGCCCAACAGCAAGGGCAGCCGGCGGCGGCGAGCATTGTGCTCTCGGTGTATGCCATCGGCTCCTGCCTGGCGGGCCTGGCATTTGGTGCGCTGAAAACCGAGGTGCCGCTGCCGCGCCTGTTCCTCTATGGCGGGGTGGCGACGGCGCTGACCACGCTGCCGTTGCTGCTGGCGAGCAACATTGTCGGGCTGGCACTGACGGTATTCATCGCCGGGCTGTTTTTTGCCCCGACCCTGATTGTCGCCATGGCCCTGGTCGAACGCATCGTGCCGCCGGCCAAGCTCACCGAGGGCCTGACCTGGCTGGTGACCGGCCTGAGCATCGGCGTGGCCATCGGCGCCGCCGGTTCCGGCTGGCTGGTGGACGCCTTTGGCGCGCGCAGTGGATTCTGGCTGGCGATTGTCGCGGGGGCGGTGGTGCTGGGGGCGGCAGTCCAGAGCTATCGTCGCTTGCCTGCTTGATCAGGACTGCTTGGCCTGCATGGCTCCCATAACAAAAACGCCGCTGACCCATTCCTGGGGCAGCGGCGTTTGCGGTTGCCGGTTTAGAAGTTGTAGGTCATGTCCGCCGTGACGGTGCGACCTTCGCCGTAGTAACAGTCCAGCGTGCTGTTGCAGGCGGCGACGTATTTCTTGTCTTCGATGTTTTCCAGGTTCAGTTTGACCTTCACGCCTTTGACCCGCAGGGGCGATTTTTCCAGGTCGTAGGAGAGCATGCCGTCGTACACGGTGTAGGACGGAATCTGGAACGAATCTTCCTCGTAGTCAGAGCCGTAGCTGCTGCGCACGTAACGCACGCCCAGGCCAGCGCCGAGACCGGCGAGGGCGCTGTGGTCGAAGCTGTAGTCAACCCATGCCGAGGCGGTCAGCGGCGGGTTCATGGCTATGGTTCGACCCTCGCGACCATCGTTGGTGCTCTGCCACTTGATCTGGTTGCGCGACACCGAACCCAACACGCGCAGGTTCTGGGTGACGTTGACCTTGCCTTCCAGCTCCACGCCGCGCGAGCGCACCGCGCCGCTCTGGATACTGAAGCCTGGGTTGTCGAGGTCGTTGGTCAGCATATTCTCCTGGTCGATCTGGTACACCGACAACTGGATGAAACCGTCGATCGCAGTCGGCTCGTACTTGACGCCCACTTCATACTGCTTGCCTTCGGTTGGCTTGAAGGCTTTTTCATTCATGTCCACGCCGGTTTGCGGCAGGAACGATTCGGCGTAGCTGACGTAGGGCGTCAGGCCGTTCTCGAACAGGTAGCCAAAGCCGGCCCGGCCGGTGAACTTCTCATCCGTGGACTTGGTGTCAGCCATGGTGCTGCCTGGCTGGGTGTTTTCGGTGGTGGCGTAGTCATAACGCCCACCGAGGGTCAGGAACCACTTGTCCCACCGCATCTGGTCCTGCACGTACAGGCCGGTCTGCTTGACGGTGTTGTCCCAGCGGTACGGCTGGCTGAAGGTGAACTCGCTGCCATAGACCGGGTTGAACAGGTCGATGGCCGGGCCGTTGCGGTCGTACAGGCCGAGGAACCTGGTGTTGAAGTGGTAGTAGTCCACGCCCAGCAGTACGGTGTGGTCGAGCTCACTGGTCTTGAACTTGGCCTGGGCGGTGCTATCGATGCCGTAGACCTTGTTGGTCTGCGACCAGTCCACGCCGAAGCGTTTCTGGTAGCGGTTGTCGGCAACGCCGGTGGCCGGGTTGGGAATGTAGGCGTAGCCGTGCAGCGGCGCGACGTACTGGTCATCCACGTAGGCGTAGCTGGTGCGTTGCTTGAGGGTCCAGATGTCGTTGAGTTCGTAGGCCGCGTCATAGCCGACCACAAATTGCTCGCGGTCGTATTTGTTCAGGCCTGGCTCACCGAGGAACAGGTCGCGGCTGATCTTGCCATTGGGGCTCTTGAACACCGTGCCTTCTGCCGGCAGGCCCTGGGCTTCCGGGGTGTCGCGGTCTTTCTGGTACTGGGCGAACAGCGTCACGCTGGTGCGCTCGTTCGGCAGCCAGGTCAGGCTCGGCGCCAGCAGCATGCGGTTGGTGTCGGCGTAGTCGATGTTCGAGTTAGCGTCGCTGGCCAGGCCGGTCAGGCGATAGAGCAACTCGCCCTGGTCGTCGATCGGGCCGGCGAAGTCGAAGGCGCCGTACTTGCGGTCGTAACTGCCGGTGCCCAGGACCACTTCATGCAGCGGCGTGGCGGTCGGGCGCTTGCCCACCAGGTTGACGATCCCGCCTGGCTGGTTTTGTCCGTAGAGCACCGAGGCCGGCCCCTTGAACACTTCGATGCGCTCCAGGGTGTAGGGGTCGATCTGCAGCGAGCCGCCGGTACTGCCGCCGCCGTAGGGCAGGTGCAGGCCGTCGAGGTACACCGGGGTCGGGGTGAAACCGCGGGAGGTCGGCTCGTCGAAAATCCCCACGCGGTCGGAGAAACCGCCGCCGGTCATGCCCGCGGTGTAGCGCAGGGCTTCGGTGACGGTCTGCGCGCCACGGGATTTGACTTCGTCGGCGGTGACCACGTTGACGGTCTGCGGGATTTCATTCAGCGGTGTATCGGTTTTGGTCCCGGTGCCGCTGCGCTTGGCCACAATCCCGTCAACCGGCCCCCATGCCGATTCCTGGGTCGCAGAAATGTTGGTCGGGTCCAGGTCCAACGAGTTCGCGCTGCTGCGGGTGCGCAGGGTCAAGGTATTGCCCTGGACGCTGTAGTTGATGCCGGTGCCTTGCAGCAACTGGGCGATTGCCGCGTTGGAATCCAGGCTGCCCTTGATCGCGGTGCTGCGCAGGCCGGCGACATCGTCTGGGCTGTACAGCACTTGCAGGTTGGTCTGGCGACCGAATTCCTGCAGCGCGCTACCCAGTGGCTGGGCCTGGATGTTGACCTCGACCACTTGCGCCTGGGCCTGGCCGATCAGCGGCGCGGTCAGTACCAGGGCGCACAGGATCGGCAGCCGTGGACGAAAGGAATGGCGGATCAGCAGGGCCTTGGCCAGTGGGTGGAGTCCGTGTGGTGCGGGCATTATTCTTTTACTCTTCAATGCGTTGACTGAGAATTATTTGTACCTTCTGTTAGTAAGACGCGAGCCCTTGGAAAAACCGGAAAGGCTTGATGAGGTTTTTTACGAAATTTTCACAATCAGGTCGGTGATGCAGACGCGCAGCCCTGCCGTGTCATCACCAATTGCCCCCCAGCGCCTTGTACAAGCCAATGCTGGCCTGCAACCGCGCCAGGCGCAGTTGCACGTTCAAGTCCTGAGCGGCGAACAGGGTGCGTTGGGTTTCCAGCACGCTGAGCAAATCCTCGGCACCGGCCTGGTAGCGGCTCTGGGCGATGTCGAAGGCGGTCTGGGCCTGGGCCAGTTCCTCGCCTTGCCATTGGCGTTGCTCATCAAGGCCGCGGATGCTGGCGAGGGCTTTTTCGACGTCGGCAAAGCCATTGATGATCGCCCCGCGATAACTTTCCAGCAGCTCTTGCTGGCGCGCGGTGGCGCGGTCGCGTTCGGCGCTCAGGCGGCCATTGTTGAAGATCGGCGCCACCAGCCCGGCCGTGAGGTTGTAGAACGGACTGCGCAACAGGTCGCCGAAGGTGTCGGCACCCGAGCCGATATTGGCGCTCAGGGTGACGCTGGGCAGCAGCGCCGCACGGGCCACGGTGACATCGGCCTGGGCGGCGGCCAGTTGCGCTTCGGCGCGGGCGATGTCCGGGCGGCGGCTGAGTAGGTCGCTGGGTACCCCGCTGGCGATACTCGGCCAGCTCATTTGGGCGAAGTTCAGGTGGCTGCGCGGCAGCGCTTGCACCGGGCGACCGAGCAGGGCCGCGAGGGTGATCCGGGCTTCTGCGGCCTGCTGTTGCACCAGCGGTAATTGCCGCTGTTGGGCCGCGACCAGGCTCTTTTGCTGGGCCAGCTCCAAGGCTGTGGCTGACCCCGAATCGTAGCGGGTCTGCACCAGTTTCAACACGCTTTGCGCGTTGCCCAGGTTCAACTCGGCGATGCGGCTTTGCTCGGCCAGCGACAGGCTTTGGCTGTAACTGTTGGCCACGCTGCTGAGCAGAGTCAGCTCGACGGTTGCCTGATCGAACTCGCTGGCGCGCACCCCTTGCAGCGCGCTGTCACGGGCGGCGTGCCGGGCGCCCCAGAAGTCGATCTCGTAGCTGGCGCTGAGGCTGGCGTCAAAGTAGTCCACCGCCTGGTTGCTGCTGTCGGCGTCCAACTGGCTGTAGCCATTGCCGCGCAGCAGCTTCTGGCGGTTGGCATTCAATCCAGCCTTGACCTCCGGCAGCAACGGGCCACCGGCGATCACCGCCGTCGCCTGGGCCTGACGCACCCGTGCCACGGCGGCTGCCAGGTCATGGCTGCCGAGCTGCGCTTCGGCGATCAGGCTCTCGAGCTCCGGGCTGCCGAACGTGGCCCACCATTGCTGGCGGTTTTTCTCGGGCTTGGTGCTGACGGGTGATTGCCAGGCGGGCGGCGCGCTGATGCCGCTGTCCGGGCGCTCGGCGGGGGTCCCGCAGGCACTGAGCAGCAGGCAGGCGCAGAGCAGACTCAAAGGCGGCTTCATAGGTCGATCATTCACTGGTTAGGGCCGTGACCGGGTCGAGCCGGGCAGCTTTACGGGCCGGCATGAAGCCGAAGATTACGCCGGTGACCAGGGCGCAGCCGAAGGCGCCGAGGACCGCGAACAGGGAGAACGCCACGGCCACTTCACTGAGGATCAGCACGCCGCCCACCAGCAAGGCCAGGGCGATCCCGGCAATGCCGCCAACCACCGAGAGCATCACCGCTTCCGTCAGGAACTGGCGCAGGATGTCCCGTTGCCGGGCGCCGGTGGCCATGCGGATGCCGATCTCGCGGGTGCGTTCGCGCACGGTCATGAGCATGATGTTCATCACCCCGATACCGCCCACCAGCAGGGAAATCGCGGCAATCGAGCCGAGCATCAGCGACAGGGTATTCTGCGTGCGCGCCTCGGCCTGGATCATCGCGGCGTTGTTGGTCAGCTCGTAGTCCTTCTTGCCGTTGTGCAGCTTGCGCATCAACTGGTCGATGGCCTGTTCGGCTTCCTTGACCTTGCGCGCGTCGGCGGCGGCAATGGCGATGTACTCCGGCTCGTACGTGCCGAACAGGCGCACGCTGGCCGCGGAGTAGGGGATGGCGATGCGGTCGTCGCTGTCCTGATCGCCCGAGCTGGCGCCTTTTTCCGCCAGCACACCGACCACCTGGAACGGCACGTTCTCGATCAGGATGTACTGGCCGATCGGGTCGGCGACGTCCTTGAGCAGTTTGTCGCGGACCTTCTTGCCGATCACCGCCACCGCCGCGGCATTGCGCTCGTCGGCCTCGGTGAAGTAGCTGCCCTCGACCACCGGCCAGTTGAAGATCGCCGGGAAGTTGGTGTCGTTGCCGCCGACGTAGCTCAGGTGGTCGGCATTGCCAAAGCGCACCCCGGCTTCGGCGCCATTGACCGGCATGATGCGCTTGACTTGCGGCAGGCGGGCCAGGGCCGCGACGTCGCTGAGGGTAACTACCCCTGGGGGCGTGCGCGGGTTTGGTGACGAGCCGCTGAGGTAGATGATGTTCGAGCCAAAGGCACCCATCTGCGCCATCACCTGGCGCTTGCTGCCTTCGCCCACCGCCAGCATCACCACCACCGAAGCCACGCCGATGATGATCCCGAGCAGGGTCAGGGCGGTGCGAAAGCGGTTGATCCACATCACGCGCCAGGCCGCGTGCACCGCATCCAGCAGTTCGCCTTTCCAGGCGCCGCTGGCTGCGCTGCCCTGGCTCAGGCGTTGGCGCAGGTCGACGGCCTGCAGGGCGCCGGGGTTGGCCGAATGCTGGACCTGCGGGTTGTCGGCGGCACTGTCGCTGATGATCAGCCCGTCGCGGATTTCGATAACGCGCTTGGCCCGGGCCGCGACTTGGCGGTCGTGGGTAATCAGGATCACCACGTGACCCTGGCTCGCCAGTTCATCGAGCAGGGTCATGACCTCGGCGCCACTCTGGCTGTCGAGGGCGCCGGTGGGTTCATCGGCGAGGATGATATGGCCGCCGTTCATCAACGCGCGGGCAATCGACACCCGCTGTTGCTGGCCGCCGGAGAGCTGGTGGGGACGGTTGCCGGTGCGCTCCGCCAGCCCTAGCCGGGCGAGCAGGGCGGCCGCGCGGGCATGCCGTTCGGCGGCCGGGGTGCCGGCGTAGATCGCCGGCATCTCGACGTTTTCCTGGGCCGAGCCCGAGGGAATCAGGTGGTAGCCCTGGAACACAAAACCGAAGGCTTCACGGCGCAGCCAGGCCAGTTCGTCGCTGACCAGTTGCGCGACGTTTTCCCCGGCAAACCGGTACTCACCGGCGCTCGGGCGATCGAGGCATCCGAGGATGTTCATCAGCGTCGACTTGCCGGAACCGGAGGCGCCGACAATCGCCACGAACTCGCCGGCATGGATCGACAGGTCGATGCCGCGCAGCACGTGGACTTCGGGGGCGTCACCGCCGCCGTAGGATTTGCGGATGTGTTTGAGGTCGATCAGCGGCGTTTGCATTCAACCCTCGTTGCCGTCGACCGGACCGATCAGCAGGTGATCGCCCTCATTCACGCCATCGAGGATCTGCACCTGCAAGCGGTCGCTGAGGCCGGTGCTGACTTCCCGGGCTTCAATGCTGCCATTCTTGGCAACCACCCGCACACTCTGGCTGCCGGCCCTGGCGCCGTTCTGCAGGGCCGAAACCGGGGCGGTGAGCACGTCTTTCGCCGCACCGGCGACAAAAAACACCTGGGTGGTCATTTCCGCCATCAGCGCGTTGTCGGCGTTGTCGACGTCGAGCAATACGGTGTACAGCACCACCCGCGCGCTGCCGCTTTTACCGCTGCTGGACGGGCTGCCACCACCGCTGCCCTGGCCACTCTGGTCCAAGGGCTTGGGCGGCACCGGGAGAATCTGCCGCACCGTGCTTTGCCAGCGTCGCGTACCGCCTGCGAGGGTCGTGAAGTAAGCCTGCATGCCAGGTTTGACGTGGCCGATATCAGCCTCCGAGACCTCGGCCCAGACGGTCATCGGCGACAGTTTGGCGATACGCAGGATCAACGGCGTCTGCTGCTGCGCGTTGAGGGTCTGGCCGGTTCGGGCATCCAGCGCCACCACCGTACCGGCCATCGGCGCATAGATGCGTGTGTAGCCCAGCTCGGCCTGATCGCTGCGCAGGCTGGCTTCGGCCTGGCGGATCTGGGCCTGGAACATCTGGATGCGAGCCTCGGTGGCGCGCAGTTCGGCGTGGGCGGTCTGCACATCCTCTTCACGGGTGGCGCCGCCGGCGGCGAGGTTCTGCTGGCGCTGGTATTTCTGCCGGGCCAGGTCGTGCTGGGCGCGTTGTTCCTGCAGTTGGGCCTTGAGGTTGTCGATGGAGAAGCGCCCGGCATCGAGCTTGGCGTTCTGGGTCGCGGGGTCGATTTCCACCAGCAGTTGACCTTCCTTGACCACATCCCCGACTTCGACGTGGATGTTCTTGATCTGCCCCGAGGCCTGGGCGCCGACGTCGACATAGCGCCGTGGCTGCAAGGTGCCAAGGGCGGTGACGCTACTCTCGATGTCGCCGCGGCTGACCTGCACCGTGGCGAACTGATCCCGGCCGGGGGCGTTGAGCTGCCAGGCAGCCAGGGCAATAACCGGGATCAGGCAAAGGCCTGCAAGCAAGGCACGGCGGGTCTTTCGCGGGTGTTTCATGCAGGGTTCCGATCAATGGAAATCGTCCCCTGCCGGTTGGCGCAAACAGCGCGACCACAGCCAGGCCCTGCCAGAAATCCCGGCAGTTACGGGGAACTGTCCTTAATACGATGAATTGACGGGCAAATTTAGGCGCTGACACAAAGGGTTACAGCTGCCCGTCGGGATTATTTACCGCGCAATCGACGCAGTGCTTTAAATCTATATGAGAATTACTATAAATTACACGCCGCAGATTTGCCATCATCGTGCCGCCATCGTTTTCCTCAGGCGTTGGCCAGGTTCAAGGACAGGTACCGTTCATCAAAGCGGTCGGGAGTCACGTTGGAAAACTACTATCGCGAGCTGGTGCGTTTCCTCAACGCCAAGCTGGGCAACCGCCAGGTGGCCGAAGATGCGGTGCATGACGCCTACGTGAGGGTGCTGGAACGCGCCAGCGACACGCCGATCGAACAGCCACGCGCCTTCCTCTATCGCACTGCCCTGAACCTGGTGATCGATGGTCATCGGCGCAATGTTGCGCGCGCGGCCGAACCGCTGGAAGTGCTCGACAGCGAAGAGCGCTTCCATAGCCCGTCCCCGCAGAACAGTCTCGCGCAAGCGCAGCGCATGGAGCTGTTGCAGCGCGCCCTGGCGGAACTGCCGCCGCTGTGCCGCGAGAGTTTCCTGTTGCGCAAGCTCGAAGGCATGTCCCACCCCGAGATTGCCGAGCACCTGGGCATTTCCCGCAGCCTGGTGGAGAAGCACATCGTCAATGCCATGAAACATTGCCGCTTGCGCATGCGCCAATGGGATGCGGTTTGAGCGGTTGTCGCTCGCTGCAGGCTACAACCACCCCGAGCGTTTAAAGCTGCCCCACAGCGCGACGCAACCCACGCTGATAAACCCCAGCACCGCGAAATAGCCGTAGTGCCAGGTCAGCTCCGGCATGTTCTGGAAGTTCATTCCGTAGATCCCCGCCACCGCTGTCGGAAACGCCAGGATCGCCGCCCAGGCGGCGAACTTGCGTTGCACCACGCTTTGCCGTGACGCCTCCAGCAGCACCCCGATCTCGATGGTCTGGCTGGCAATGTCGCGCAGGGTGGTGAGGTCTTCCATTTGCCGCGTGACATGAATCTGCACGTCCCGAAAGTAGGGGCGCATGTTCTTGTCGATAAACGGAAACTTGAGTTTCTGCAGCTCTTCGCTGATCTCCACCATAGGCGCGGCGTAGCGACGCAGGCGCAACACGTCGCGACGCAGGCCATGCAGGTTCTGGATATCGCGCTCGTTCAGGGCGCTGTTCAGCACGTTGTGTTCCAGCGCGTCGATTTCGCCGTGAATCGCTTCGCCCACCGGCTGGTAGTTTTCAATCACGAAGTCGAGCAGGGCATACAGCACGAAATCTTCGCCATGCTCCAGCAGCAGCGGGCGCGCCTCACAGCGCTGGCGCACATGAGCATAGGAGGCCGAGTGGCCGTTACGGCAGGTGATGATGTAGCCCGTGCCGGCAAAGATGTGAGTCTCGATGAACTCCAGCACGCCGTTCTCGCGCACTGGTGAGTAAGTCACGATAAACAGCGCGTCACCGAAGGTCTCGAGCTTGGGCCGGCTATGTTTTTCCAGGGCGTCTTCGATGGCCAGTTCGTGCAGGTTGAACTGGCGTTGCAGGTTGGCCAGCTCCAGCGCACTCGGCTCTTCGAGGCCGATCCAGACGAAGTGGCCGGGTTTTGCCGCCCAGGCCGCGCCTTCATCCAGGGTGATATTGGTGACTTTCTTGCCGGCGCTGTAGACCGCGGCCGCAACGACTCTACCCATAATTCCGATTCACTTCTTCTTCGCCGATGGCAGTGACAAGCAGGGTGCAGCTTAGCCTGCTTGTGGAGGTCGGGGCGAGGGTAAACCGGAGCGCGCGTCCGGCGCTCAGGCGGCTTGCAGTTGGTGGTCCATGGCCTCGATGCATTCACGCATCTGCTCGCGGCATTGCGCGATCAGTTGCGGCATGTCATCCAGGGTCAGGCCAGCGGTAGGGATCGGCGGCAGCGAGCGGATCAGGATCTGGCCGCTGTTCCAGCGATTGAGGCGCATGTGGTTGATGTAGTTGCTGACGCACACCTGCACGATCGGCACGCCGGCGGCAATCGCCATCTGGAACGCGCCCTTCTTGAACGGCAGCAATTCCTTGCCCAGGTTGCGCGTGCCCTCGGGGAACACCCAGATCGAGGTGTCTTTGTGCTGCAAGGTATGGGTGGTGGTGAGCATCGACTGGCGGGCCTTGTGGGCATTACCGCGGTCGATCAGCACATTGCCGGCCAGCCAGAACAGTTGCCCGAACAGCGGCACCCATTTCAGGCTCTTCTTGCCGATGCACACGGTGCGGTGGGGCACCACGTTGCCGAGCACAAACAAGTCGTAGTTGGACTGGTGGTTGGCAATCACCACGCAGCTTTGCTTTTTGTGGGTCAGCGAGTCGACGTCGGTCTTGACCCGCAGGCGCAGGATGCACATCGCCGGCCAGGCATAGAGGCGGGCGCACAACCGGCTGTTATCCGGATTGAACGGCCGGCACAGCCCAAGCAACACACCCAGCACACCCGCCAAAACAAAATGCAGGCCCATCAACAACATACGAAACAGATACAGCATCTACAGGCCCACCGGAGCAAAAGGTGGCGCAGTGTACGGATGTGCACTGTTTTCGGCAATTGCCGCTATATAGGTAGGAGATGGCCGATGTTTAAGCGCATGTTTCCAACATCTGCTGATGGATGCGGGCTAGAGCGTTTAAGCGCTTTTCGGTTGCCGATGTAGGAAAAACCCCAATGCTTGGCGACAACGCCGCACTTTGTACGATCGAACGCCCGCTCCCACAGGTTTGCTGGCCGTACGCAAAATTTGCGGACCGCCAGATTTACTGTAGGAGCGAGTGCCCGCTTGCGGCTTGCTCGCGATGGACGTCAACGATTACGCATGCTGGCAGAACAAACGCGTTGTTTTTAAGTTCATCGCAAGCAAGCGCAGGCCCTGACCTTAAACCAGGTGAGCCTGGTCCTGGACGATTGCGCTGTCCAGCGCATCCAGCAAGCCCTTGCGAACCTTGAGCTTGGTGTTCTTGTGGGCAGTCATGTTGATCTTCTTCAACTGACGGGCCGCCGCCAGTGCAGCACTTTGCAGCTCCTCGGCCGCTACCACCTTATCGAGGAAGCCGGCATCCACCGCGCCTTGCGGGTCGAACATCTCTCCATTGATCACCGAACGGTGGAACGCCGACTTGCGCAGGCGATCACGGGCCAGCTCGATGCCGGCGTGGTGCATGGTCATGCCGATCTGCACTTCATTCAAGCCAATGCTGAACGGCCCCTCGACCCCGATCCGGTAGTCAGCCGACAACAGAATGAACGCGCCCTTGGCCACCGCATGCCCAGGGCACGCGACGATCACCGGGAACGGGTGGGCCAGCAGGCGGCGGGCGAGGGTAGAACCGGCAGTCACCAGGCTCACGGCTTCCTTGGGACCCGCCGTCATCACCTTCAGGTCATAACCACCGGAGAGAATGCCCGGCTGGCCGGTGATGATCACCACCGCCCGATCCGTCACAGCCTGGTCCAGCGCAGCATTAAACGCGGCGATCACGTCCGGGGAGATGGCATTGACCTTGCCATTGCTCAAGGTCAGGGTCGCGATACCGTCTTCGAGGTGGTAGGAAATCAACTCACTCATGACGCTATTCCTTGTATTGAAGTGCAGCAGACGTTACCCATGGCCGTCGGCCAGGTAAAGCGCCATGACTGACCGGCCAGTCAGCCAAACCGGCTCCGCCCGGCATGGCCGGCCACGGCCGCCCGGCATTCCCCTCTATATAGAAGCGCGGCCCGGGCCGGAGAATGGCCGGTTTGCCCTACCCACAAAACCGCGCGCCCGAACAAATCTCTTAAGCGCATGAAAATTCTGAAAAAAATGTTTGCCATCAGAAAAGCTTTCGACTACATTAGCGCGCCTCGACAGACAGAACTTGTTTGAAGAGATACGGTGAAGTGTCCGAGTGGCTTAAGGAGCACGCCTGGAAAGTGTGTATACAGGAAACTGTATCGAGAGTTCGAATCTCTCCTTCACCGCCAAATTTGAAACGACTAAACCCCTGAAAACGTTAAAGTTTTCAGGGGTTTTGTGTTTTCAAAGGGTCAAAAAAGGCCCATATGGGAACATCCATGGGAATACGGGCTGCTGTTCTGTCTGCGTTGTGCCCCGATTTAGGGGAGTTTCAGCACCACCTGGTGGCTACAGATTCAGTGCGTGCTGCAGTATGCCGATGACGTCCGGGCCGTCCTCGTTGATCCACGTACCGTAGTGCTGGCGAATCATGTTCGCGCTGGTGTGGCCCATCTGCTCGGCGATCCAGTCAACTGAGGCTACGCCTGTGGTCAGCAACTGGCTGGCGTAGGTGTGGCGGCACTGACCAGGCCCGCGATAGCGAACACCGGCCGTATTCAAATGAGCTTTGAAGAACCTGTCCCTCACGACAAAGTCACTGACGTGGGGTAAGCCGCTCTTGGTGTTCAGGAAAACAAAGTGCAGCTTGTGCTTGCGGATCGTCTTGTTGTCCCGCTCGACGATATCGACGGTTTCAACTCTCTTGTGCTGGTTGATCGCGTCCAGCTTACGCAGCGCGTCCCACGCGGGTTCCAGCAGCCGCACCTTACGTGTCGAGCGTCGAGTTTTCGTTACGCGGTAGGCACCGCGAACCTTAGATCGGCGGAAAGTCACTGTTCCCAGCTTCAAGTCGACGTCTTCCCAGGCCAACGCAATGGTCTCGGAAACTCGCGGCCCTGCCCAAATCATGAATTGCACCATCAGCAGCTCCTGAGTGCGATGGGTCGGCGTTTCGAGGATCTGTTTGATTTCCGCCCGGGTGAACGGGTCGGGGGCTTCGGGATCGGGAAGACGAACGAATAACCCCTCAGTAGGGTCGTGTGCGACCTTTTTACGGGTGCGGTAGAGCCTAAACACCTGACGGACATTGCTGATGATGTCGCGAATAGTCTTGTTCTTGAGCCTTTTCGAAAGCGGCCCCTGGATCCACTCTTGCAGGTCCAGGTGGTCGATCAGCTCTATCTGAATGTCACCCCAGCGCGGCCGCACATGGACCTCGGCCTTGTTCTTGTATCCTCGAAAAGAGGTCGCGGCGACGCTGTTGCTCTTGATCGTCACCCGATGTTGTCCCGCGCCGCGTTTGAACAGTTCGCCCTAGACTCGTTGTGCCTGGGCAATGGCTATC
The DNA here is from genome assembly GCF_044743405.1 of Pseudomonas sp. NPDC087626. Classification (NCBI taxonomy): domain Bacteria; kingdom Pseudomonadati; phylum Pseudomonadota; class Gammaproteobacteria; order Pseudomonadales; family Pseudomonadaceae; genus Pseudomonas; species Pseudomonas sp. NPDC087626. The sequence goes on along the minus strand of NZ_JBIUWJ010000040.1, from coordinate 14,888 downwards.
TGGAGCGCCGACGCTCGGTGCTTGGCAGTACGCGACAATTGGTACCGCCGCTGGCGAAGTACATGCGTGCTGGACCAGACGGCCGGTTTTACCAAGTGCAAGGCTTCAAAAATGAGCATGCCTTTGACCCGGGTAGCGTCTTTCACCTGCGCGAGGCGGATCTGCACCAGGAGATTTACGGACTGCCGGAGTGGATCAGCGCCTTGCAGTCGGCGTTGCTCAATGAGTCCGCGACCCTATTCCGGCGCAAGTACTACGAAAACGGCAGTCATGCTGGCTTCATCTTGTACATGACCGACGCCGCGCAGACAGAGACTGACATCGACGCGCTGCGCAAGGCGCTCAAGGATTCCAAGGGACCAGGAAATTTTCGCAACCTGTTTGTTTACTCGCCGACCGGCAAGAAAGACGGAATTCAGCTAATCCCGGTCAGCGAGGTGGCGGCAAAGGATGAATTCAACTCGATCAAGAATCAGACGCGGGACGATGTGCTGGCCAGCCTGCGGATACCACCGCAACTGATGGGCATCGTGCCACAGAACGCTGGGGGCTTTGGATCGATTAGGGAGGCGGCGCAGATCTATGCGGCGAACGAACTGGAACCCATTCAGACGCGGATGCTGCAGCTGAATGACTGGGTGGGGGAGGAGGTAATCCGGTTCAAACCCTACGAAATCGCCGGGGAGGCATCAAGTCCACCTGCGCAGTAGCCTGAGTTGTGCATTTGGATCTGAAAATTTGGCAGAAGCTAAATCACACGAACGCACTCGATTAGTACGGGGTGATGGCTGTAAATTAACACCCGTATTTTGGCCGGTGTCGAATCATGTGATGCCCGACGGGAGAAGTGATGTGCTTGAACTTTTTGAAAGTAAACAATGGATTGGTGAGTTCTTCACTAACGACGATTTTGAACAAAGGTTTTATGGCAGGATTGACTATGCCCCAGATGAGGGTGTTGTCTTAGAGTATTGGATTGCATCAAGAGAAATGCCTTTGGTTTCATGTGTAGTTCATGGCGTTCTTGAAACCGGCGAAAAGTGTACCCTGCTTGGAGAATTTTCGACTGAGGATTCGGCGATAAGTTTCAAGGATGGCTTGGTTATGAGATCAGGGAAAGTAGGGTTTGCGTGTCTTTTATTAGGTGATTTTATAAGTGAGGGTGAGCTTTTTTATGATGTGAATTTTTCTCTGACGAATCTTCAGGAGTTCTTTTTCCCCAAAGGATTTAAAGAGCTGGTTAAGTACTCTGAAAAGCCACTGGTAACAATAAAGTCGAGCTTTGGCGAGATCCAGGTTACAAATAATGCTCGTTTCGGATCTCTGCATGACGATATTACGAAGCAGATATATAGTTGGGACAAGCAAGCGCTTGCAGAGCTTCAATCTGCATTTGCTGAAATTAAAGAAAAAAATCCAAACTCAACCTTTATGTTGAAAAAGGATATTGAGTATCGTATTTCACTAAAAATGGATGGTGGGGCTGATTACAATAAAGTATTTGAGTATATTAGTAATTTGGCGGATCTGTTTGCGGTTCTAATATATAGCCCCGTTCACCCGGAAAGCATACAGATAGTGAAGAGGATAGGGGGGGCGGATGAGAACGTACGATTTGTTAAATTTTATCCTTCTACTAGCTTGAGTGCTAAAACAGTAGCGCTTAGCTCGCAACAAACCTCGCACTATCATTTGCCAATAACTAACAAAAAGGTGGACTTGGCTTCTTTGATTGCGGAGTGGATGCGCTCGCCTGATCGTTTCTCGACAATGGTTTCCAGTATACAGAATGAGACAGGATATAGAGAGGTGCATTCGTTGCACGGGGAATTGGTGCTTTTTGCCACCCAGTTTGAAGCTATTAGCTATGATGATAAAATTAAAGACAAGAAGTATGAATATCCATTGGTAAGGTATGGGACGAGAAAAATTCTAGAGGTGGTAAAGGATGTCTTAGGAAGATTTGGAGAGCACGATGTTGGTGTAGGGATCTCCAATGTGCGAAATGAAATTGCTCATGTGGGTCGTCCAAAGACTTTAATAAAAGCCATGCCCATGGAGGACCTGATTTTGTTATCTCAATGCTTAGAGTTAACAATTGTCGGTTATATGCTAAGTGAAATAGGTGTTGAGTCGGAGTTGATTCAGAATTATCAAGATAAGTTTTGTCCTATGTTGTAGTTGCAAATCTTTCGCTTTGTTTGTTGTGTGGGTGTATGCGGGAGTGATGGCTGGGGATGAAGAGAGCGTAGCTGCTTTATTCTTTATGATTTGAAGTGGTGAAGCAGAGCGAAGTTTATTTTCCCCGCTCTGCTTTTCGTGAACTTTTGATATTGATATAGCCAAATCCTCGTCGTACTGCAGAGCTAGTGAGTCTCAAATCTTTAATTGTTTAGTAGTTGTATGTGAGTGTTCTACACTGGTGGGCGAGGGTTAAAGTTCTAGGCCTGTTAGTTTTTTGGCTGGGCAACTTCCGCAACTTGTTTGTCTGCGCACCGGCCGGGAAGAAGGATGGAATCCAGCTGATTCCGGTGAGTGAGGTGGCTGCCAAGGATGAATTCAGCTCAATCAAGAACATCAGTCTCGACGACTTGCTCGCGGCGCTGCGTATTCCTCCGCAGTTGATGGGCATCGTGCCGCAGAACGCTGGTGGCTTTGGTTCGTTACGAGAGGCCGCTGAAGTTTGGGCGGTCAACGAACTGGAGCCGTTGCAGGCGCGGTTGGCCCAGGTGAACGACTGGCTTGGCGAGGAGGTTGTCAGCTTCAAGCCTTTTGAGCTTGGGAAGGAATGCTAGAGTCACCACCGCCTTCTGCGAGTTTCGGGGGATTCGTAGAAGGTGATGTAATTGATTCAGATGGAAATATTGAATTCGTCCGGAGTTATTCCAATGACCACATCCAGGTACGGCCGGCCGCTGATTTGCTCAGTAACACTGAAGGTAGTCTGGAGTAGCGGTCCGAGTCATCAAAAGATTAACTTCGCTAAACCCCAAAGCGTTCCAATTATGGCTGCTGCATACAATGCAAATGGTATCGCCTTACCTTTTTTGGAATGGCAAAACCAAAGTAAAGGAACACTTGCCTTTGGTAGTTTTATCTCCGATTTCGGAATCGTCTGATCTTCAAATATTGGTCGCCAATATTTAAGTATATGATCATGTTGGGGCTCAAAGAAGTCGCTATGACCATAGTTGAAGTAACGGTCAGTGGCGGATGCAGTTCTAAATCCTTGATTTCCGGAGGAGCCGTACCCAAGCGTCACGCAGTTGGCTATGACTGGCCATACATCTCTAACACCAACATCATTGATAATGTCGGTGCTGTGAGCAAATGGAGCATGCTTTGTCCAATTGTAGTTTCGAGAGATGACAGAGCCACAAGTAATTATTTTCTCAAATCTAATGTCTGGATTATTTTCAAGTATTTTGGAAATGATGTAAGTGCCAAAGCTGTGTGCAATGACCGAGATTTTAGCTAGCGGTTCCTCGCGCTTTATTGTGTTTATATCGGCAAGAATTTTCTTTATCGGTCCTGACCTTGAAAATAAGGCAAAGTGAAAGCCAGTCACTAAGTCGTAGCCTAGTTCCTGCACACGGAGGTATGGAACTCCAATCATCTGCTCCTGCACATCTTGTTGCCATGAGCCGTTGGTGTGAATGCCATGCACCAAAATAAGGATGCGAGACTCTTTAGTGTCGGTAGCACCATTAAAGTAGTGAGACGCCAACTCTTGGAATAGTATGCGCGATTCTTCGGGTATGTTCTTTTGAACCTCCCGGAATACTTTTCTTCTTTTGGAAGCGGCTGTTCCATCCCACAATACTCTTACTAACTCGATTATGTTAGTTTTGTCCATGTTTCGCCACGCGGTACAGCGTTTCTAAATCACTATCGGTTACTTCCATCGTCACATCGCGAACTGGGTCGTATACCTCAAGTGGACAATCGAACCAGTTATCATACTCATGAATCGCAGGGCCTCCTGGCGAGCGCACTATGACTTTACGCTCAAAGAGGCCGGACTCAACAAGGATGGTAGTGACCTTCGCAAAGTGGGCAGTGCTTCCTGCCTGGGAGATGTCATAGAGTCGACCAGGAGGCATAATTACCTGCAGCACATTCTCACCCTCCTCGCGCTCGATATCTGCGAAGTGGTTCGCCAATCTTCTTAACGCATCAGCCTCTTGTGGGAAGGCTTTAATTAAGGGAGAGAATTTTTCCGAGAACATATGAATAATCTCTTGGTGAGCAGGCTGCCGTAACTGCAAACTCGTGAACTTCCCCGTTTAGTATTACGTGAACTTCCCGGGTGGCATCATCTGGCATTATAAACCAAATATTGCTTCCCGTCACATAACCTTTTTTAGCAAGGAACTCTCTCATTGCGCCGGAAGAGCCGTCGTTCTGCATGAGGTTATTCGACATGTTGGCGGCCGATAAGTTCATCGATATACCCATGTCATTAGTTGCCGTTGTGCTGGTGTAGCGAATTACACCTGCGAAATCATCTTTTTTCTCATGTAAAGTTGCTTTTGATTTTCCGAGTGATACTGGTTCAAATGAGTTTATTGGAATGAATTTGTTTATCAGTCTAATAAGTTCAGAGACCTGCTCGTGATATTTGGTAGAGTTCTCTCGCGAGGAAACGCGGATTTCCAAAAGACCTTCGTGGCTGAGGTGTGCGACACTTACCGCTCGTTTTTTTGTAACTTCCCAAACTTTAGTTCTTCGACCTGTGTGCTGATCAAAGTCGTCGTCTACAAGCTTGCTGCTTTCCCGGCATTCAACAATCTTAATGGTGAGCCCTAATACGCCATTTCCGTTAGGAGCCCTTATGATCCTGATGTCTACTATTTCCGGTTCATCTGGCATGTTGACGTATGCAGGCTGTGCCAATAGGCGGGCCAGTCCCTCTGCTTTAGCAATTTGCGTTAAGCGATTTTCTGAGAGCATTTGAGGGGCGTCAGCAGGCTTGCATCGGAAAAGAAAAATATGCTGGCGGCCATGCTCCTCTACATCGCGGAGTAAAGACTCTAGGTCGGCTAATGCAAGCTTTTTATTTTCCAGCGCTGGCAGTACTCGGGAGTCATACATATGTTCCCAGTTTGTTGCGCTGTGATGAACGCCTTTATCTTTAAGAAAATCTTTGACTACCTGCTGAGTAGTCGCTGCCTTCAGAAGTTCAAATATAGATTCGGCACGTTCTTTTTCGACCTGGCTAAGCAATTCCTGTCCCCTGTTGGTTACCCGTCATTCAATAGCCTCGCTCAAATCGAAGCCTCTCCAAGAATGGGGGTACAGACAGCCTAGGGTCACGGTGAGTGAGCTCCGGGACGCACTGCCCACATCCTTGTGCCAGCATTCTCTACTGCCACACGATTCCACACAATCTTTTGTGATGGCGATGTGTCATATCTCGATCATTGGCTACCCGCAGGCCATTGAAAATCATTCCTACTGAGGTTCGCACCAAAAAGGTGCGCTCTCTGTGTTGTCACCCCGGCGCGCGCCGTCATCCCCCCACCTCGCCTGCGGGCTAAATGGGTCGTTTTTTCTGCAAGCCTGCGACCTGGTCACGGCGGCTCACGCTGGGCGCTTGGTTGGCATTCTGAGCGCATTGAAACCCTGCAGAACCCTGCAAGGGTGGGGTGATTGATGAGAGGTATGAGAACGGGCTGAGGGTATTTTCAGGAACGGCGTCGGGAAAAAGTAATTAGGAAATATGGGGTCGGTAAAGAGCCTGAAAGCCCCGTATTCATTGGGTCTCACTGATTACTTGAACAAGTTATTTTTAGTAACTCACTAGGTAATGTTTTTGTAAGTCATTGATTTATAAGGGGTGTAGCTCTATAGGGTATTACCTTAAAGAATAGTAATTACATTACTTACTTATTACTTTGATATTACCTTCCCGTTTTCGTCTGAAAGCCTTGAAAACAAAGGGCTGTAGCTGATCCTCCATTTGGTCTTACCTTCCTTACCTTTTTCCGATGCCTTTCCCCAAAATCACCAAACCCCATATGGGGGCGGGGATTTCGTTCTCGCCGCTCACATCCATGGGAACGCCATGGGAACACTTTTGCGCAGACGGATGCTCTGCAGCCCTTGTAAACCGTGGGGGTCGACGAGAAAAACAGGGCGCGGGCGCTTTCGAATCTCTCCTTCACCGCCACATTCTACAAACACAAACCCCCGATTTTCCTAGAGGAAGTCGGGGGTTTGTGGTTTCTGGCGTCTGGAAAAAAGCAATAGCGCAACACCATGGCAGTGCGAGCAGGCCTTCTCCTAATCGCGCATATACCCCCCATCCACATCCATAATTTCCCCAGTAACAAAACTCGCCGCATCCGATGCCAGGAAGCACACGGCGGCGGCGATGTCGCGGGGGGTTCCGGCGCGTCCCAGTGGCATGTCTGCCAGTACTTTGGCCCGTGCTTCGGTGCTCAGGGTGCTGGTCATGTCGGTTTCGGTCAGGGCGGGGGAGACGGCGTTGGCGGTGATGTTGAAGGGGCCGGCCTCGCGGGCCAGGCCCTTGGTCAGGGCGATTACGCCGCCTTTGGCGGCGGCATAACAACTGTTGCCCAGCAGGCCGCCGCCGCGTTTGCCGGCGACGGAGGCGATGTTGATGATGCGTCCGCAGCGACGGGCCATCATGCCGGGGAGTACGGCTTTGGCGCAGTAGAAAACGCTGTTGAGGTCGATTGCCATGACGCGTTTCCATTCTGCCGCGCTGACTTCTAGCAGGGGCAAGGTCGAGACGATGCCGGCATTGTTGACCAGGATGTCGATGCTGCCCAACGCCAGGCCCACCTGGCTGACCATTGCCTGCACCTGTTGCTCATCGGCAACGTCGACGCCCAGGCCGATGGCCTCAATGCCCAATTCACCGAGCTGGGCGGCGGCTCGTTCTGCGGCGTCGTGGTCGAGGTCGCAGATGGCGACCCGCGCGCCGCATTGGCCCAGGGCCACGGCGATGGCATAGCCGATGCCGCGTGCGGCGCCGGTCACCAGTGCGTTACGGCCCTTGAGAGAAAAACTGATCGGCGCAAAATTGGCTGAGGCATTCATTATTGTTATTCCTTGATCTGGACGCAGGTCGGCCTTCCCGATACACGGGAAGTGGCCGGCTTTTCGATGGACAGCAGGGGGTAAACCGTCAGGAAGGGGCGAAGCTGCCCAGCGCTAACTGGTTCTTCAGCGGCGCGATGTCCAGCCGCCGCAGGACGCGATACAGCGAGGGTCGGCAGATGCCTAGCGCGCGAGCCGCCGCGGTCATGTTCCAGCGGCAGTCGATGAGCACGCCGAGGACGTCCTCGCGCTCACCCACTGGGGCGGCGGTGGGCCTGCTCGGGCGAATCGGCGTGACGTTCTGCACCTGGGCGCGGACCGGCAGCCCAGGCTGACCACCGGCTTGGGCGAGGAAGTCAGCGGGCAGGTCACAGCGCTGGATGCGCGCGCCTTCCTTGACCGCGCAGGCGTAGCGGATAACCGCGCGCATCTGCCGCAGGTTGCCGGGCCACGCATGGCCGAGCAGCAGGGGCCAGACATCGGCACTGATCACCTGGCGTGGGTCGCAACCGGGCAATTCGTTGGCGACCATGCTGCACACCAGTTCGGCCCGATCAGTGCGCTCACGCAGGGGCGGCAATTGCACCACGCCGGTAGCAATGCGATAGAACAAGTCTTCGCGAAAGCGGCCGTTTTCCACCAGGTCGGACAGTGATTGGTGGGTCGCGCAGATCAAGGCGAAGTTCACTGGCACGCTGCGTTCGGCACCCAGCGGGGTGATCTCGCGTTCGGCGATGACCCGCAGTAGGCGGGTCTGCTGTTCGAAGGGCATGTCGCCGATTTCATCAAGAAACAAGGTGCCGCCGTCGGCCTGGGCCACTTTGCCTTTCTTGCCGCCGGGCAGGGCACCGGAGAAAGCACCGCGGGCATAGCCGAACAGTTCGCTTTCGATCAGGGTTTCGGGGATTGAGGCGCAGTTGAGGGCGACCAGTTGCGCGGCGTGGCGCTGACTGTGCTCGTGCAGTGCACGGGCGAGGACCTCTTTGCCAGTCCCGGTCTCGCCCTGGATCAGCACCGCGATGCCGCGCTCCATGAGCCGCAGTGCACGGCGAAAGGCCTGGCGCACGTAGGGGTCGGAGTCGTGGGCAATATCGCATTCAGGGTAGGCGGAGGTTGTGTGGGCTCGGGTAAACGAAGGGTTTTCGTGTACAGAAGGCATCAGCGTCACCTTTTATTATTGTATAGCTCGTGACTATGTCGACTCACCGCACTTGTGATGCAGCCGTCGATATGGCGTTGAATGACAATAACGAGGCACACTTATATTTTCCAATCCATAATAAATCATCTATTGATACCTTTGAGAGCATCATGATTGAGCTCCGCCATCTGCAATATTTCCGCACCCTGGCAGAAACCCTGCACTTCGGTCGTGCCGCCGAACGCCTGCATATCTCGCAGCCGCCGCTGTCACGGCAGATCGCCTTGCTGGAAGACGAACTGGGGGTCAGGCTGTTTGATCGTTCCCGGCGACGGGTCGAACTCACCGAAGCCGGCCAGCGTTTTTACCTGGACACCGGCACGGTGTTTGCCGCGTTCGAGCAGGCCAAGCGCAATGCCTTGGCCGCAGCGCGGGGGGCGGCGGGCGAGTTGTCGGTGGGGTTCATGATGTCGACGGCCTACAGCGTTACGCCGGCGATTACCCGGCGCTACGCTGCGCAGTTTCCCCAGGTCAGCCTGAAACTCACCGAGACCTTGCCCCTGGACCTGGCCCAGGACATCAGCAGCGGCAACAAGGACGTGGCGATCATGTACCGCCCGCAGGACTGCTCCGGGCTGGAAACCGTGACCCTGTTTCGCGAAGAAATGACCGTGGTCCTGCCGCCGGGCCATCGGCTCCTCGAGCAGGCGCTGATCGACCCACGGGAGTTGGCCGGAGAAACCTTCATCATCGTGCCCCGACGGATCGCTCCCGCCTTGCACGACATGATCTTCAACTACTGCCTGCAGCACGGTGTCACCCCGAACATCGGGCTGGAAATCAACATGCAGCAAACCATCGTCAACCTGGTGGGCGAAGGCTTGGGAATCGCGATCGTGCCGCGCTCGATGTGCAACATGCGCCTGGCCACCACCACCTTCAAACCGTTGCGCGATGCCCCGGTCATCGAGGTGGTCGCGGTGTGGAAGGCCGATAATCACAACCCCTGCATCGCCACCTTCATCGACAGCGCAGAGCACGCTTGCCTGCAAGTGACTCGCGAGGCGCAAGCGGGGTGAGCTGCGGACAAATCGGCTGGCCCAGACGATACAACTGAAGCGACACCTGTCTCCCGGAGTGTCTCCCGCCCAGCCCCGGGCGACAGCTGCCTGGGCCTGACCTCTATCGCGCAAAGCCCCGTTCCATAAGGCCTGCGCAGGCCTTGCCAAGCCTTGGCACCGCTCTTGCTATCGCCCTTGCAAACACCATTCATGCAAGGAACCCCTTATGCGATCGCCCGTTATCACAGGCTGGTATCACTCCCCATTCGGTAAGTTCGACCAACTCGATCCCGAGATGATGATGGCCGAGGCCGCCGTTGGCGCATTGGCGCATGCCGACATCGCGCCACAGCAGATCGACTCCATCCACATTGGCCACTTCAATGCCGGCTTTGTGTATCAGGACTTTCCCTCGTCCCTGTTGGCCAACCACATTGAGGCGCTGCGCTTCACGCCCTCGGTTCGGCTGGAGAATGCCTGTGCCACCGGCTCCGCTGCGATCCACTCGGCGCTGCAAGCCGTCCTCAGTGGCCAAAGCCAACACGCACTGGTAGTGGGCTTCGAGAAGATGAATACCCTGCCCACCGCCGAGGTGGGCAAGATCCTGCTCAAGTGCTGCTACGCCAAGGAAGAAGCCGACATCGAGGGCGGCTTTGCCGGGGTGTTCGGCAACATCGCCCACAGCTACTTCGAGCGTTACGGCGACCAGTCCGATGCGCTGGCGATGATTGCGGCCAAGAACCACGCCAACGGTGTGCTCAACCCGTACGCCCACATGCGTCGGGATTTCGGTTATGAATTCTGCCGTCAGCCATCGGAAAAAAACCCGTTCGTGGCCGGGCCACTGAAACGCACCGACTGCTCGTTGATCACCGATGGCGCGGCCGCCCTGGTGATCAGCCGCGAGGACCTGATAGGTGAGCGCCGCCATGCCGTGCGCTTCCGTGCTGCGGTGCAAGTCAACGACTACATGCCGCTGTCCAAGCGCGACCCCACCTACTTCGAAGGCGCCGCCCGCGCCTGGCAACAGGCCCTGCAGCGGGCCGAGCTGAGCCTGGCCGACCTGTCGCTGGTCGAGACTCACGACTGCTTCACCATCGCCGAATTGCTGGAGTACGAAGCCATGGGCCTGGCCGAACGGGGTCAAGGTGCGCGCGTCATCGCCGAGGGCATCAGCCGCAAGGACGGGCGCCTGCCGATCAACCCCTCGGGCGGCCTCAAGTCCAAGGGCCATCCCATCGGTGCCACCGGCGTGTCGATGCACGTGATGGCGGCCATGCAGCTCTGCGGCCAGGCCGGCGACATGCAGTTGCCCAAGGCCGATCGCGCCGGCGTCTTCAACATGGGCGGCGCGGCTGTGACCAACTACGTGAGCATTCTGGAGCGCGCGCAATGATGGGCATCGACAACGTGATGAATCTGGGGGAAATGCTCAACCAGGTCGCGCGTCGCTATCCGGATGCACCGGGTTTCATTCGTGACGGTCGTGAGCATTCCTGGCAAGAAATTTCCCGGCGGGTCGACAGTGTTGCTGCGGCCTTGCGCGCGCGCGGCCTGCGTAAAGGCGACAAGCTGCTGGTGCATTCGCGCAACAACCTGCCGCTGTTCGAGAGTGCCTGGGTCGCGTTCCGCCTTGGCGCCGTGTGGGTGCCGACCAACGTGCGGATCACCCCGGCGGAAGCGGCCTACCTGGGCAGCTCCAGCGGCGCGGTAGCGATGCTGTATGACGAAGGCCTGGAGCATTATGTCGACGCCGTGCGTGCGGCATCGCCGAGCCTGCAACAGGTCATCGCCATCGGTCAGCCGCGTGCCGGCGAACTGGGCTACGAGCAATTGCTGGAGGAGGGCAGCGCGCTGCAGGCCAGCTTCCGTGCGGCCGAAGTGAAGTACCACGACCCGCTGTGGTTCTTCTACACCTCGGGCACCACTGGCCATCCCAAGGCCGGGGTGCTGACCCACGGCCAGATGGCGTTTGTCATCACCAACCATATCGCCGACCTGATGCCGGGCCTGAATCAGCATTCGCGTTCGCTGGTCCTGGCCCCGCTGTCCCACGGCGCGGGCATCCATGCGTTGGTCAACGTCGCTCGGGGCGCTGCCTGCATCCTGCCGGCCAGCGACAAACTGGACTGCGACGAAGCCTGGCGCCTGGTGCAGGAATACCGCGTGGACAACCTGTTCACCGTGCCGACCATCGTCAAGATGCTCACCGAAAGCGAGGCCGTCGACCGCTACGACCACAGCAGCCTGCGCCACCTGATCTACGCGGGCGCGCCGATGTATCGCGCCGACCAGCGCCATGCCCTGGACAAGTTGGGCAAGGTCCTGGTGCAGTACTACGGCCTGGGTGAAGTGACGGGCAACATCACCGTGCTGCCTGCCGATTGCCACGACAACGAGGACTCGCCGAATGCCAAGGTCGGTAGCTGCGGCTACCCGCGCACCGGCATGCAGGTGGCGATTCTCGATGACGCCGGCAACGAACTGGACACGGGAGTCGACGGTGAAATCTGCGTGCGCGGACCGGCGGTGTTCAGCGGCTACTACAACAACCCCCAGGCCAACGAGAGCTGTTTCAAGTTCGGCTGGTTCCACACCGGCGACCTTGGTCATGTGGATGAACACGGCTATCTGTTCATCACCGGGCGGGCTTCGGATATGTACATTTCCGGTGGTTCCAACGTGTACCCGCGGGAGATCGAAGAGGCCCTGCTCAGCCATCCGGCGGTGACCGAAGCCGCCGTACTGGGTATGCCCGACGTGAAGTGGGGCGAGTCCGGCTATGCCGTGATCGTCACCACCGGCGAGGTCAGCGACGAACAACTGCTGGCCCATCTGGAGCCGCGAATCGCCCGCTACAAATGGCCCAAACGTTTTGTCCGCTGGGAGGAAATGCCCAAGTCAGGCTACGGCAAGATCGTCAAGAAGCAGATCCGCGCGTTGCTCGAAGAACGGCAGGAGGTGGCCTGATGGCGCCGCATTTCGCTGAGCGTGCCGGAGTACGCACGTTTATTCATGAGGGGCCGTCCCTGGCACCGCGACTGCTGGACCTGGAAGTACCGTGCTGCGAAGAGCTGCGCATCGTCCTGCCCCTGGCGAGCAACGTCGCGGCAGGCGTGCTCAAGGCGCTTGAAGGTCGGCGTTACGGCAGCGCCGTGGGGCGCATCCTGTGTGGCGGTGCCGCACACCTGAGCTATCACCGGATGATCGTCACCGACCAGCCCGAGCGTCCGTATGACTACGGCCAGCCGGTGGTCCTGGACGGCTACATCACCTTTATCAGCGGCGCCATCACCGTGGGGCGCGACGCCCGGGGCGCGCCGTTGTTGCATTGCCATGCCGGTTTCCTGGACCGCGATGGCGAGCAGCACGGCGGGCATCTGGTGCTGGACAAACTGATTGTCGGCAGCGAGCCACTGACGATTCGCCTGTGCCTGTTCGACCAGGTTGCCTACCAGGTACAGCCTGACGCAGAAACCCATTTCAACCTGCTGCATCCTGTCCGCAAGGAGCTGTCATGAGCGTTGCCGTAACCGAAGAATCGCTGGTCCAGGACGGCCGCCTGGGCCGTCTGGTGATCGCCCGCCTCAAGCCCAACGAAGACCTTATCGACAGCGCCGAGGCCCTGTGCAAAGAGCACGGCATTGATTTGGCGGTGGTTCGCGGTGGCTTGGGCAGCCTGATTGACGGGCAACTCAGCTACCTGGGTCGCGAGGGCATGATCCAGATCCACGTCCCGGGACCTGGGGTGGAAATCCTTAGCGTCAGCGGCGAAATCCTCAACGGTGCAAGTCGCCTGCAGGCGGTGGTTGCCGATGCCGATGGCAAGCTGTACGCCGGCCGCCTGGAACGCGGCAAAAACCTCACCTTCATCACGGTCGAACTGACGCTGCAAGAGTGGCTGCCCGACTGACGCTTTCATCCGCCATAGCCATAACAAGAAAGTCGAAGCCAGGTGCCGGGGGCCCTTTCATGCCCCGCGCCCCGGATTGTCGACCGCACCCATTAGGAGAAACAAAAATGACAATAAATCCTTTCGTTCGCCTGTCTTTGCTCGCCACCAGCGGGGTGCTCCTGTCACCCCTGGCCCACGCTGACTTCATCAAGGACGGCAAGGCCACCCTGGGGTTTCGCAACTACTACTTCAACAACGACTACCGCGATCGCGCCGGTCCCGCCGGGCAAAGCAAGACCGCCGAATGGGCGCAGGGCTTCTTTCTCGATTACAAGTCCGGCTTCACCGACGGCACCGTCGGCTTTGGTGTCGACGCGCTGGGTTTGCAGGGGGTGCGCCTGGATGGCGGTAAAGGCAATCACCGTGGCAGCTCGATGATTCCGGATGAGAGCGATGGCAGCGCCGTGGACGATTGGAGCCGACTGGGCCTGACCGGCAAGGTGCGTTTTTCCCAGACCGAGGCCCGCTACGGAACCCTGCAGCCGAAGTTGCCGATCCTGGTGGCCAACGATGGTCGCGTGCTGCCGCAAACCTTCGAGGGCGGCATGATCACCTCCAAGGAAGTGGACAACCTGACCCTGCTCGGTGGTCGCCTGGAACACGCGACTGGCCGTGGTTCGACCAACAGTTCGGGGCTCGCGGTTGCTGGTGGCACCCAGCAAAGCAATGAGTTCCTGTTTGCCGGCGCCGACTACAAGCTGAGCAAACAACTGACCCTGCAATACTACGCAGCCCAGTTGGAAGACTACTACGTGCAGCATTTCGGCGGCCTGGTGCATGTGCTGCCTTTGGGTGAAGGCCAGTCGCTGACCACCGACCTGCGTTACTTCAAGACCGACGCCGATGGCCGCAACGACACGGCCTCGGGTCGGGCTGCCGGGTACCGGGTCAGTGGCCTGGGGGACACCCCCGGCAAAATCGACAACGACACCTGGAGCGCGATGTTCACCTACGCCCTGGGTGGCAACTCCTTCCTGCTCGGTTACCAGAACGTCTCCGACAGCGGCAATTTTGTCCAGGCCAACCAAGGCAATACCAACGAAGGTGCGGCCGGCAGCAGTATCTACCTGTTCACCGACCGCCTGATCACCAGCTTCACCCGGGCCGGCGAGCGCACGGCTTTCGGCCAATACGGCTACAACTTCGCCTCCTTGGGTGTGCCAGGGCTGGTGGCGTCGGTCACTTACCTCAAGGGCACCCATATCCGCATGGCGAGCGGGTCCGACGAGAAAGAGTGGGAGCGTGACCTGGCGCTGGATTACGTGGTGCAGAGCGGCACCTTCAAGGGCGTCGGGTTCAGCTGGCGTAACGGCACGATGCGCAGCGGTGTGCCCAGCGAGTATTCCCAGGACCAGAACCGCGTGTCGGTCAATTACACCCTGGCGTTGTTCTGATCCCGTGGGGGTCGCTTGAACAGGGCCCCTTGTCCGTTGGCGGCAGGGTTGGCGGCCCTGCAGATCCATTTCTTCGGTAACGGCCGCCTATGGTTCCGCTTTTACAGCGGCTCACTTTTGAACAGCGCAAAAGTAAGCAAAACGCTCTTACCCCACCACTCGGCACCTCGCTTGGGCTCGGTGTTCCCTCACTCCGGCTTGAATCCGTGGGCCGCCGCCACGCGCCATCCATGGCGCGGGGCGGCTAACCCGGCGTCCTGCCGGGTTAC
>NZ_JBIUWJ010000039.1:0-53070 GCF_044743405.1 Pseudomonas sp. NPDC087626 | reverse complement strand
CGGCGGCCCACGGATTCAAGCCGGAGTGAGGGCACACCGAGCCCAAGCGAGGTGCCGAGTGGTGGGGCAAGAGCCTTTTGCTTACTTTTGGGCTCTCAAAAGTGAGCCGCTGTAAAAGCGGAACCATAGGTGGCCGTTACCGCAGAAATGGATATGTACCCCGCCTAATCCAACACGCCAGAAGCCCAGAGGCCGCCACGGTAGCAAGCTCCTCCCTCGCCACAGGCCGCTACAAAGTTGGGTAGATACCTATGGATATCGCAGGCTCGACAGCTGCTACAGGCACCTCGTCATTGGCAGAAGGTTTCGTGCAAATGCCGCCACAGCAATTTGCCTGACGGCAGTTTCTCGATCACCACCGTGGCCCGGCGATCGTTGAGGACGCCGCTGGCATCCGACTGCAACTCGCGGTAGCTGAGGGTCGCGCCTTGGGCATGCTGGTCGAGCCCGCGCATGTCGCTCAAGTCGATGCGCAGCCCCGGACGCGCACCGCCCAGGGTTTCGAACAGTTGCTGCAAGGCGGCAATGTCCAGGCTGTTGCCATTGGGGGCAATCATCGAGAACTGCGGGGAGAAGCGCGCCAGCAAGCGCTCCAGTACCCCCCGATCGGGCGTGCCGGCGAACCATTGTTCGATGTTGGCGAGGGTCTGGGTGACTTCAGTAAAATAATCGCGATAGTCGTTCATCAGGTTTTTTCCAGGAGTGGGTGGGCGGTGACGAGCGCTTTCACGCCCGATGAATCAAAGCGCAATACGGCCCACAGCGGTACCAGCGAGAGCAGTGCGGCAGCCAGGAAACAGCGTTCGAAGGCATACGCCGAGTGCGGGCCGAGGACGCTGAGCAAGCCACTTAGCACGGCGCCGCCGAGGCAGAAACTCAGTTGCCGATTGATGTTCCACAGGGCGCTGGCGTGGTTCATGCGCGCGGGAAGAATGTCGATAAAGGCCAGGGTCTGCGCGCAACTGCTGCACAGGCTGCCACCCAGGCCCATCAAGGCATAAGCCAGCACCGGCAGCCAGCCTTGTGGTTGCTCGATCAGCACCAGCAGGCCAATGCCCAGGCTTTGCAGGAGGGCGCCGACCACCAGCAATGGCTTGGGACCCCAGCGGTTGAAACCCCGTTTGCCGACGGCAATCGCCAGTGCCGAGCCCAGCGCCCAAGGCAGCATCAGGGCGCCGATCTGCGCGTTACCCCAACCCTGTTGGTGCAGGTACAACACGGCAATCAGACTGGTGCCGATGAACACGCCGGGGATCAACAGGTAGACCCACATGGCCAGCCGCAAGGACGGGCTGTGCAACAACTGCAGGTCAAGCAAGGCCGAGAGTGTGCCCGCGCCATACTGGGCGCGCTGCACGACCCGCGGCGGATCGGCCTGCAACCAGCAAGTCGCGAGTACCAGGGCCAGCAGGGTCAGTGGCAGATTGAGGTAGAACACCCAGCGCCACGACAGCGCTTGCACGATCAGCCCACCCGCGGCCGGCGACAACGCGGGGACCAGCAACGCGACCGACATTACCCAGGTGGTCAGTTGGGCCCGTTGTTGCGCCGGGAATTGGCGAAACGCCAAGGCCTGGCCGAGGGGGATCAACAGGCCTCCGCTGAGCCCTTGCAGCAGTCGCCAGCCGATCAGCGCTTCAATCGAGTCGGCACCGGCCACCAGCAGTGAGGCGCCGCCGAACAGCAGCAGTGAAGCGAGGATCAACCGCCGCTCGCCGAACCGCGCCGCCAGCCACACACTCAATGGAATGATCAAGGTCAGGCCGAGCATGTAGGCGTTGCTGATCCACGCCAGTTGGGTCACCGAGGCGTGCAATTGCTGCGCGATGTCGGGGTAGGCAATGCTGGCGACGAACATGTTCATCAGGTCGAGGGCAAACCCCAGCAGATACACCAATGCGACTTTCCAGCGATAGGCCATGACGACTTCCCGGTCAAAGAGACGGGCAGGGTAGTGCGCTGCAAGTGCTAGAGAAACACTGGTTTGCCTGCTAGTTTGTCAAAATTATTTTGACAAGGAATGCCCTCACCATGGTCAGCCTGGACCGTTTTGATACCTTCAAGGCCGTCGTCGAGGCCGGCTCATTGACCGCAGCGGCCGATCTGCTGGGGCAGACCCGGGCGGTGGTCAGCTTCAATCTCAAGCGTCTGGAAGCCGAGTTGGGGGTAACTCTACTGACCCGCAGCACCCGGCAACTGGCGCTGACCGATGCCGGTGAGCGTTTTTATCTGCGCTGCCTGCGCACCCTGGATGAAGCGCGCCTGGCGATCGAGGAGGCGCGCTCCGAGCACACCCAGCTCAAGGGCACGCTGCGAATCACCACCACCCTGGAATTTGCCCTGGCCCAGGTGGTGGGCGCGCTGGAGGTGTTTCGCCAGGAGCATCCGCAGTTGAACATTCACTTGTCGACGTCCTCGACCCATGCCGACCTGATTTCCGAACGGTTTGACGTGGCGATTCGTCTGGGGCGGATGCACGACTCCAACCTGCGCGCCGTGCAGTTGTCGACCTTCGAGATTTACCCGGTGGCGACGCGCACGCTGCTCGAACGCCACGGGCCAGTGATCCGCCTGGCCGAGCTGGAGGCACTGCCGACCCTGGGGCACGGCCGGGTGCCCGAGTTGACGGTCACGGACCCCGCAGGCACTGAGCATGTCTATCAACCGCTGCCTGGGAAAACCGCAATCATCGCCGACAACTCGGCCACCCTGCGGGCATTTGCCCTGACCGGGCAGGGGGTGGCGATTTTGCCTGAATGGCTGGTTGCCGAGGATCTGCAGCAGGGTCGATTGCAACGCTTGTTGCCCGATCACCGGTTTGCCCTGCAGGGGGTGTATGCCTTGTACCCGGACACCCGGCACTTGCCGCTGAAAGTGCGGGCGTTTATTGATTTCATGAAGGATTGGAGCTGAGGTTGGCGGGTACCTGTTCGGACGCCATCGCGGGCAAGCCCTGCTCCGACACCTCTCCTGTGGGAGCGGGCGCCCGCTTGCGGCTTGCCCGCGATGCTTTTCGAGCTTCAGAGCTGCCCGCGCAAGCCAAACCGCTTCATCAACACCGACTCCAGCAAGCCCTTGGGCAGCAACCCCGCCAACAGTGGCAGGGCGCGGCTGCCGTTGCCCAGGCGCAGCAGGCGCGGTGGTCGGTCTTGCTGCACGGCCTTGAGCAGGTCGGCGGCGAACTCGCTGGCGGCGGTCGGCTTGTCCTGGGACGCCTTGGCCCGCGCCCGAATACCTTCGCGCAGCGGCCACCAAGGTGACTGTTGGTTGAGCAACTGTTCGGCCTCAGCCCCGGCATTTTTCGCAAAGCTGGAAGCAATCGCCCCCGGCTGCACTTCCAGCACCCGAATGCCGAACGGTGCCAGCTCCATGCGCAGCGCGTCGCTCAAGGCATGTACCGCGGCCTTGGAGGCGCAGTAGGCGCCGGCAAACGGGGTGACCAGCACCCCGGACACGCTGCCGATATTCACCACCAGGCCCTTGTTGTGGCGCAACAGCGGGAACAGCGCACGGGTGACGCCGACCAGGGCGAACACGTTGGTTTCGAACTGGCGCTGCATGGCCGGCACCCCGCCATCGAGCAACGGCCCCATGGCGCCATAGCCGGCATTGTTGATCAATACATCCAGGCCGCCATGCTGCTGGTTGATCTGTTCGCTCAGTTGCTCGAGTGCCGGGCCATCGTTGACGTCCAACTGCACGGCGGTGAAACCGGCGGCGGCGAGGGTCGTCACATCCTCAGCCTTGCGCGCAGTGGCCCAGACTTGGTAACCGGCCTGTTTGAACACATCGGCCAGGGCGCGGCCGATGCCACTGGAACAACCGGTGATTAACGCGATGGGCATGGCGCGATCCTTGTGCAATCAGCAGAGAAGGGGATTCAGTCGGAGAAGCTACCTTGTAAACGCTCGGCACGAAACTCCAGCGTTTGTGGACGATAGCCAGGGCGCAGCGGCGGCATCGGCAGGCAGTCTTGCCAGTTGGCCCCGGCCTGCAATTCACCTGGGCCGCGGTAGCGCGGTGCGGCGTATTGATTGTCCGCCAGGTTGACCGTATCGCCCGGTGCATAGGCGCCGATCCGCCACCGCAATTCGGTCAGCGGCACAGCGTTGCCGTTGTTCATTTTCAGCAGCAACGGCCGGTCCGCCGGGCACTGCTCGGGGGCGTAGCTGATGCGCAACTCCAGGCGTGCCAGTTGCTTGACCTCGCGGTTGTCCAGCCATACCACCCAGATAGCCACCAAGCCCAATCCAAGCGCCGCCGCCAATGACACCGGCAAGGCCTTGGCCGGATAACGCAACAACAGAATCAACCAGGTGATGACCAACAGAACGCCGATGAACATGGAGCAAACCTCGCAAGCGGGAAACAGCATCCTACCTAAGCGTAGGGGAGGTTGGCGACCAGGCTGGCTGGGGATGCAAAAAAGCCCCCGCCCAACCTACTGCGGATAGGGGACGCAGTCGGCTGGACGGAGGCTGGTTTGTTGCCCGTGATTATTGCGCGATAGTTTTCACCGACACCCCACGCTCAAGCGGGGTGGAGCGTCCGTAGATATCCTCGAACCGCTCGATATCGTCCTCGCCCAGGTAGCTGCCCGATTGCACCTCGATGATCTCCAGCGCGATCTTGCCCGGGTTGCGCAGGCGATGCACCGAGGCGATCGGAATGTAGGTCGACTGGTTCTCGGTCAACAGGAACACGTTTTCATCGCAGGTCACCTCGGCGGTGCCGCTGACCACGATCCAGTGTTCGGCGCGGTGATGGTGCATCTGCAGCGACAGGCAGGCGCCCGGCTTGACCGAGATGTGCTTGACCTGGAAACGCCCGCCCATGTCCACCGAGTCGTAGGAACCCCATGGGCGGTAGACCTCGCAGTGGTTCTGGGTTTCGCTGCGGCCCTGTTCGTTGAGGGTGTTGACCATCTGCTTGACGCCTTGGACCTTGTCCTTGTGGGCGATCATCATCGCGTCCTTGGTCTCGACCACGACGATGTTGTCCAGGCCGATCACCGACACCAGTTTGCCGTTGCCGTGGATCATGCAGTTGCGGCTGTCCTGGATCACCACGTCGCCCTTGCTGACGTTGCCGTTGCTGTCTTTCTCGTGCACGTCCCACAACGACGACCAGCACCCGACATCGCTCCAGCCGGCGGTCAGCGGCACCACGCAGGCGCGCTGGGTTTTTTCCATCACCGCGTAGTCGATGGAGTTGTCCGGGCAGCAGGCGAAGGTGGCTTCGTCGAGGGTCAGGGTGTCGGCATCCTGCTCACTGCGTTCAAGGGTCAGCAGGCAGGTGTCGTAGATGTCCGGGTCGTGCTTTTTCAGCTCTTCGAGGAAACGACTGGCGCGGAACAGGAACATGCCGCTGTTCCAGAAGTAGCCCCCGGCCTGGACGAACTCGGTGGCGCGCTTGACGTCGGGTTTTTCGACGAAGTGCGAAACCCGGCTGACGCCTTCGGGCAGCAGCGCATCGTTGCAGGACTTGATGTAGCCATAGCCGGTTTCAGGTTTAGTGGCCGGCACGCCGAACAGCACCATCTCACCGCGCTCGGCGGCCACGGTGGCCAGGGCCAGGGCGCGTTGCAGGGCTTTCTGGTCTTCGAGCACGTGGTCGGCCGGCAGCACCAGCATCAACTCGTCGCGACCTTCGTTGAGCAGCATCATCGCGGTCAGCGCCACGGCCGGTGCGGTGTTGCGCCCGAAGGGCTCCATGAGGATGCGCTGGGCCTCCAGCTTGCGGTTGCTCAGTTGCTCGTTGACGATGAAACGGTGGTCCTTGTTGCAGACCACGATCGGTGTGTCCATGCCATCGAACACCAGGCGCTCGAGGGTCTGCTGGAACAGCGTGTGTTCACCGGTCAGGGCGAGGAACTGCTTGGGGAACTGTTTACGCGAAAGCGGCCAGAGACGTGAACCGCTACCACCTGACAAGATCACTGGAATCATGGTGTTACTCCTCGAAAATCGTTTGGATAGAGCTACGAACGCTGTGTCGTTTCACTCTTGTTCTTGTTCCGTGTCCGGATTGACGCCTCGGTCCTCTGTAGGAGCGAGCCTGCTCGCGATGGTCGTCAACGAAAACGCGTGCTGTCTGGATAACGCGTTGTCCTGACGTTTTTCGCGAGCAGGCTCGCTCCTACAGGGGGGACATATGCCAGTCCGGAAAATTTGTTAGCGCGTCGACACCGGGCGTTTCACCCAGACGGGCGACAGGCTGCTGCCGTTGCCGGTGACGTACAGCACCGCGGCTTCACCGCGTTCCAGGGCGACGGGCTTGAGGTCGCCGACTTTTTTCTCGCCGTCGTACAGCGCCAGGCTGACTTTCACCGGATTGATCTCGCGCTCGCCACGACCCTTGGCGGCGACGGTCTTGACCACTTCGGTCTTGCCATCGGCAGTCTTCAGGGTCAGGGGCTTGTCGGTGAGGTTCTGCACCCGTACCAGGGACTTCTGCTTGTTCTTGAACGGCGGTTCTTCGATCAGTTGCGGCTGGCCACTGGCGTTGTTGACCAGGGTGTAATAGTGATCGGCGGCCAGCTTCACCGGCAGGGTCTGGCTGCCGACCTTGGCGCTGTAGTCGCCGCCAGGCATGAAGCTGAAGTCACTGCTGGCCAAAGGCGCGACTTCGCTCAGGTTGGTGCTGCCGACCGTAGCGCTGACTTCGGCGTTGCTGGCGTTGTAGATGCGCACGAAGCTCGAGCCCTTTGGTGCGACGGGACCGTAGAGGGCGGCATCGCCGGCGAACGCCGACATCGACAGCATGCTCATGCCGGCAACGAGGGCGAAGGTCTTGGCGAGACGACGAGGATTGGAAGTGCAAGTCATGGGAGTTACCTCTTTCAGTTTTGCGCCCGGTCGGGCGTCTCGGATTGAGTGTTTGCGGCTACGTTCTGTTGGCGCGCACCGGCTTGTTTGAGTTCCGCGACCCACTGCGGGTCGGCGTCGCCGATTTCGTTGTTCACGGGCAGATAACGTTCAGGAAACTCCCAGATCAGCACCTGGGGCGGGCTGTTCTTGAAGTCGTCACTTTTCAGGTAGCTGAGCATCGGCAGGATCGGCCCGTGGCCGTCCTCGGCGTAACTCACCACGTCGCTGTTCAGCGCTTGCTTGAGCGCACCGACAAAATTCCAGCTGGGGTTGGCGCTGTAGCTGGTGCCGATCAGGGCCACCGGCACTTCGCTGTTGGCGAACAGCGCGTCGTCACCGGCAGGCTGGTCGACAGCTGCCACGGTGTTGCGCTTTTGCAGCGACTCTTGCGCCGGCATCAGGTTTTCGAACAGCGGGTCCAGCGGCAGGAATAGACGCAGGTCGCCCTTGTGGGTGATCTTTTCCGCGGGTTCAGTGATGAAACGCTGTGGCTCGCCACTCAGCGGGTACTTGTCGGCAATGGTTTTAGCCAGACGGTTGGCGGCGATCTCGGCGCCTTCCGGGGTCCAGTGGGTGTCGGTGCGCAGGAACACTTGCTGGCCCTTCTGCTTGGCCGCTTGCAGCGGGCCGAGCAGGTCCGGGGCCGGGATTCGGTCGGCGGCCAGGCGCTGGTGGAAGTCCTGGTAGAGGTTGGCGTGGATGCTCGCCGGCTTGACCTCGCCCAGGTGTTCCGGGTACAGGCGCACCTTGGCTGGCACCACCGCCATCACCAGTTGCACGCCGCGCGCCTTGAGGGTCTGGCGCACGCCCTCGACCAGCGCGTAGTTGCCTTGCAGGTTCAGCTCTTCGTTGACGATCGGGTTGAACTCTTCATCGCTGTACAGCCACTGATCGCGGCCGAGCACCACGCCCGGACGGCCTTCGTTGAACAGCTTGAAGTCCAGCGCGGCCCACAGGTTGGTGCCCAGGCGCTTGATCGGGAACTGCTCGTCGTAGTGGGTTTCCACGGCCTTGCTCCAGCGACCGTTGAGCACGGTCGCCTCGGCGTTGGTGCTGAAGCCGAAGAAGCTGCGTACCGACCACAGGCCCAGGACCATCAGGGTCACCAGGAACAGGGCGATGTAGAACACGCGTAATGAGCGGGTCATGGTCAGATCCCTCAGAACTGGAAGTAAAGGAACGGCGAGAAGCTTTGCGCCGAGAGTTTCAGGATGGAGGCGAGGAACAGCAGCAGGACCAGGGCGCGCATGGCGTAGCGTGGCCATACCGCCACCGTGCCACCCGCCAGCACCAGGGCATCGGCGCCGGACGCCATGTTGGCCGTTGTGCCGTGAGGGGCTGCCGGGCGGTTGCGGTAGAAGTCCCGCAGGCCAAAGAAGGCCAGGGTCGCGTAGGCCACCACCAGGGTTGCCACTTGCAGGCCGGTGAGGCTGGCGCGGTTGAGCTCCGACAGCGACCAGTCGCTGAAGCTGAACATGGCGCCGTACATCCGCCCGGCGACATGCAGGTTTTCAGCGCGGAAGATCACCCAGCCCATCACCACCAGCAGGAAAGTCAGGGCCCAGCGGATCGGGTTGAAGCTGTGCGGCGAGGTGTTGAGACCGATGGCTTTCTCGATCGCCAGCCACATGCCGTGCCAGGCCCCCCAGACGATGTAGGTGATGTTGGCGCCATGCCACAGGCCACCGAGCAACATGGTCAGGAACAGGTTGCGGTAGGTGGTCAGGGTGCCTTTGCGATTGCCGCCCAGGGTGATGTACAGGTAGTCGCGCAGCCAGGTCGACAGGCTGATGTGCCAGCGCCGCCAGAACTCGGTGATCGACTGGCTGATGTACGGTTGCTTGAAGTTTTCCATGAAGCGGAAACCCATCATCAAGCCCAGGCCGATGGCCATGTCGCTGTAGCCGGAGAAGTCGAAGTACAGCTGCGCGGTGTACGCCAGGGCCCCGAGCCAGGCGTCGCCGGTGGTTGGGTTCTGCAGGGCGAAACAATGGTCGGCGACCACCGCCAGGGTGTCGGCGATGAACACTTTCTTGATGAAACCCTGCATGAACCGCGTGCAGCCCTCGGAGAACTTATCGAGGGTGTGGGTGCGGTGGTTGAACTGGTCGGCGAGGTCGCGAAAACGCAGCACGGGACCGGCGATCAGGTGCGGGAAGATCGCCACGAACGCCGCGAAGTCGATCAGGTTGCGGGTCGCCGGAGTGTCGCCACGGTAGACGTCGATGATGTAGCTGATGGACTCGAAGATGTAGAACGAGATCCCGATCGGCAACAGCACGTGGGTCAGGATGAATGGCTCAAGCCCTACCGAGGTCATCATGGCGTTGATGCTGTCGACGCCGAAGTTGGCGTACTTGAAGTAGCCGAGGATGCACAGGTCCACGCCCACGCCCAGCAGCAGCCAGCGTTGGGCCGGCTTGGTGCGCACGCCGGCGGCACCGACCTTGAGGCCGATCCAGTAGTTCCACAGCGTGACGGCGGCGAACAGCGCGAGGAAGTCCACTCGCCACCAGGCATAGAACACGTAGCTGGCGATCAACAGCAGCAGGTTGCGATAGCGTTGCCCGCTCAGGTAGTACAAGCCGAGGAAGATCGGCAAGAACAAAAACAGGAACACGTTGGATGAAAATACCATCCCGATCTCTCCTAGTTGAACTCACATTCAAGGGCCAACGGCCCCCCCAAACCCCCCGGTCGAAATTTGGAGGGCATACATCTTCACTGTGGGAGCGGGCTTGCCCGCGATATCGGTCTGACACATCACCAATGTTGTCGACTGATCCACCGCTATCGCGGGCAAGCCCGCTCCCACAAGGTTTCGTGTTGGTCTTAAGAGCCTTTGCCCTTCTCATGGCTCGGGTCGTAGACCCTGGTCAGGTCACCCCCCAGGCGGAAGGTCTTGAACGGTTGCATCTCGCGCTTCTTCTCCAGCACATCCGGCGTGCAGGTGTAGAGCGAGCAGTAGGGTTCGAGCCAGGCGAATTTCGAGTCGACTTTAAGGTCGGTCATGTCCTGCTCCTGGCCGTTCTTGTCCTCGAACTCGTCCGGGTCCTTGACCCCGGCGAGTACCCGGTCGCCCAGGCGCTTGAGCGCGCCCTGGTTTTCCTGGCGCAGGTCGACACCGTTGACCTGGGCGAAGCTGGCGATCATCGCCAGCGGCGGCAAGGCGTAGTTGTGGTAGGCCAGTGCCCGCTGTTGGCGCTTGAGTTCGTTGGGCAGGAAACCTTCGGCGTCGACCTGGTTGGCAGCGACCTTGAATTCCTTGACGGACCAGTCGAACAGATCGCGGCGGTTGGTCGCGACGGCAGTGGCCATCACCGACCAGGCGGCCCAGTACGAGTGGTTGTTGGTTTTTTCCAGCGGCAGGTTGTCCCAGTCGCTGACGACCTGGTCGGCCATTCGGCTGAACCAGGCCTCGATCTGTTGCGCTTGCTGTTGGTGAGTCGCCAGCGGCTGGGAGCTGGAGAACTTCAGGCGGATGTAGGCCGAGGCCATGCTGCCCAGCGCCCATTTGCGCATCGACTTGCCGGTATGGTTGAAGTCCTTGGACATCAAGGCATCGGCGCTGGCCCAGGCGCTCAACTGGTTGAGCGTGCATTCGAGCTGTTGCGCACGACCGTCGCGCATGAACTGCATCACCTGTTTGCTGGTGCCCCGTTCGATGCGAGTGATGTCGGCGGTGGCGTCGCGAAAGGCTTTTTCCGATTGCACGTTGAGGGTCGAGCGAGCCTTGTCGGAGCCTTCGTATTTGCTGCGAAATTGCAGCGCGCCGGTGTAGGGCGTTGGCGTGGCGTCGCAATTGCTCTTGCTGTCGCCAGTCTTGAATTTCTCCACCGGGGCCAGATAGCCCTGGGGCGGACGCAGCGGCGCGGCGGCCTGCGTGACGCCGGCGAACAGCGCCAGGCTGAGCAGGGCGGGCGCCAAACGGCTGTGCAGTTTTCGGTTGTGCATGGCAGACCTCATTGCCCGACCTGGGCGGTACGTTGCCCAGCGCTCGGGAATACGTTGCGTTTGCAGATTTTCGCTTCGACTTTCTGTGGCGCAGCACCCGCTTGCGGGCCCTGGACTTCAACGGCCAGCAGGTTCTGCGTGGCCCAGTCTTCGTCGGTGCGCAGTTCAAAGGCGAAACGACCGTCGGTGTCGGAGGTTTCCGGTTTGTCGATCTTGATGTCCTCGTGGCGACCGTTCATGTACCAGAGGGTGGCTTGCAGGGTTTTCACCGAAGGGTCGGCGAAGCGGATGTCGATCTGATGGCTGCTGTTGCGCAGGTCCATGTTCTTGCTGTTGACCATCAACTCGTTCTTGCCCGGCTTGAGGGTCGAGTTGCTGCTCAGGAGCGCGTCCTTGCCTTCGCAGCCGTTATCGAGCAGGGCCATCATCTGGCGGTAGATGGTTTCCTGGTCCAGGCGATACAGCGGCGAGAACTCCCAGATGAGGATCTTCGGCGGGGTTTTCTGGAACTCCTCGCTGCCCAGGTACTGCAGCATCGAACCTTCCAGGCCACCGCCGGGGAAGGCAACGTTGAGGATGTCGGCGCCGATGGCCTCTTCCAGGAAACCGGCGAAGTTGTAGTTCTTGCCGCTGTGGCTGGTGCCGACCAGGGTGATCTGTGGGTTGCCGGCATCGCTGAAGAGGTCACCGTCCGCCGCCTCGCCCTTGGGCTCGGTGGTGAACTGGTCCATGTACTGGATGGCGTAGCTGGTGCCGCACAGTTGCCCGGCCATGTTATGCAGGGTACCGGTCTTGCCCATGCGCCCAGACTTCTTGGTCTCGAATTCACGCTTGGGAATGTCGGCGAATTCGGGCAGGTGCTTGACCTTCTCGGCGACGATTTTCGCCGTGCGCTGGGCGCCATAAGGGGTCCAGTGCTGGTCACCGCGGAAGTAGAAATCATGCGCGGGCAGGGTCTCGGGCAGCGCTTCGTTGGTCAGCGGCGAAAGGTCCGGCACCACGTAGCCCATCTCGGCAAAACGCGCGAGCATGCCCTGGTAGTTTTTCAGCGCCTTGTCGTAATCGAACGCGGCCTTCTCTTGTGGGTTGAGCTTGTTGCGGTTCACCAGGCCACGGGTCGGCTGGTAGACCACCACCAGTTCAATGCCCTTGCTCTTGAAGGCTTCGCGCAGTTGCTTGAGGCGACGAAAGCCTGCCGGCGTGGTGGTGAATTCGGTGCGCAGGTCTTCCTGGGTACGGAACAGCCAATCGCCCTGGGCTTGCACCAGGGTGGTGAAGTTCTGTTGGTAACGCGTGGTGTAGTTTTTCGCGTCATGGGCTTCGGGGCACAGGTTGCAGCACGGCTCGGCACTGAAGTTCGGTGCCTTGGCCGCATCGGCGCTGGCCGCGTCACTGACGCTGAACAGGGCGGCGGCCAGGCCGGTGAGGCTGAGCAGTTTGATCAAGTGGGGTTTCATGAATGTCATCCTCAGTCGCGCATTTCGGTCTGGCGTTCGACGGGGTCGATCAGCACGGCTTTTTGCTGGCGCACCAGCAGGTCGAGGATTTCGTCCTGGCGTTCGCCGAGGATCCCCGAGAAGCTGATGCCACTGGATTTGGTCGGGGCAAGCATCGACACCCGGTACAGCTCGACGCTCAGCGGCGAGTCGATGGACAGCGGTCCGCTGCCGTTGGCGGCCAGCTCACCGCCGACCACGATCAGCGACACCTGGGCGTCGAACGGGTCGAGCTTGATGTCGCGGTCGGTGTCGGAAAGGTCCTTGATGTGGCCGTAGACCCCGGTCAGGCCGTTGGCCATGGCGATGTTTTCGTAGAGGCGGATGTTCACGCTGTTACGAATGCGAATGCCGTGGCGCCGGTTGCTGATCACCTTGTTGCCCCACAGCAGGTTGTCGCCACTCTCGTAGAGGGTGATGCCGTCGGTGTGGTTGCGGTAGATCTCGTTGTAGGCCACCAGGTTGTTGACGCTGTTACGGTCGATCACCAGCCCCGACAGTTTGTTGTCGTAGCTGCGGTTGTTGAAGATGAAGCTGTCGTTGACTTCCCGGGAAATGATGATGCCGTGCTTCTTCTTGGTGCCATGCACGGTGTTGTCGGCAATGATCAGCCCGTGGGAGCGGTCATGGGGGTCGATGCCGTAGACGATGTTGTCTTTGTAGGTGTTGCCCTTGACCACGAAGTCGCGGGTTTCATAGCAGTAGAAGCCGTACCACATGTCCGAGAATTCGGAGTCGATGATCCAGCCGCTCGGTTCCGAACGCTTGAGCACCTTGGCCATGTTCGGCGTGTACTGGGAAATACTCACCCCGTAGGACTTGCTGTTGGCGTAGCCGAAGCTGGCCATCTGGCTGTTGACGATGTAGGTCTGGGTGCCGCCCCAGGCCAGCAGGAACGGGCGGAATTCCTTGGGCGAGCGGAAGGTCGCCGGGCCGTTGGTTGATTCGCGCCAGCCGGTGATTTTGCTGTCGCGCACAAACAGCTGGCCGTCGTTGACCAGGAACGAACCGGCCTCCTCGGACAAACGCAACTCTTGGGTCTGCTTGTCGATATCGAGGATTCCCTTGGCGCCGACCACGATCGGCAAGCGGGCCAGGAACACCCCGGGCGAGGTTTCGCTGAAGTACTGTTTGGGCAGTTTTTTACTCAGGTCCTTGAGGTTGAGGTAACCGTCGTCAATGAAGATCGCCTGGGGGATGCCGTGTTGGCGCACCACCCATTCGGCCATCTTGTTGTCGCCGCCGATGAAGTCCTTCAATGCGTTTTCCTGCATCATCCGCCGCACGCTGACCTTGCCGGCCTTGCTGCGCACGATCTTGGCTTCCACCGCTTGCGCGGTGTAGCCGGACAGGTCGGGCAGCGTCGGTGCCGCCAGTTCCAGGGGCGCCGTCGGCGCACTGCTGACGGTGTAGGTCTTGGCCTGTTGCAGCTCCTTGGCCACGGTCACCGGCTGGCTTTTGCCCACCGGCGCGCCAGGCTCGACGCTGGCGAACGCAGCGTTGCCCGCCAGCAGCAGGGCGGCGGCCAACAGGTTGATCGCAGGGTTGTTCATCCGGGGCACTCCCTTGGCGGCTCGCATCAGAAGCGCCAGATCACGTCGACGAACGCGCGGTGCATGTACGAGTCGACCTGGTTGCCGTAGGCATCGCCGGGCTTGAACACACCGCCACGAAAGCGCACCAGCGCCGCCGGTTCGTCGATCGACTTGCTCAGGCTGGCCGGCAGCAAGCCTTGCTTGAAGTACTTGGTGACCACCAGGTCGACTTCCTGGCCGAGGTCCTTGTTACCGTCTTCCAGCGGCAGCGAGGTGCTCGACAGCAGCGCGCCGGTGACGTCGTCGTAGTTGTTGTCCACGGCATTGATGCCGTTGCTGCCGACCGGCTTGTTGCCGTCGACGCGCCAGAACTTGTGGTAGACCAGGCTGGCGTCGTAGTCGTCCTGGAGCATCCAGGAACCGAACAGGGTGGCGCTCTGCATGTTGTTCATTTCGCCACGGAAAGCCTCGCCAAAACGGTGGACCCGGGCGCGGGTGCCGGTGTAGTTGGAGCGGTTGCTCTGCAGGCCGTTCTGCTCGTAGTCGGCGCTGGAACGGGCGTAGGCGGCACCGACCTGCCACTTCGGATCGAGGCGCAGGCGCACCCCCAGGTCGGTGGCCCAGCCATCGACATCGCCGCTGCGTTTGGCCTCGGCCGGGTGGCTGCCATCGGCGTTGAGCGGGTTGACCGTGTCGCGCTCGCCGGACATGCCGGTGACGCTGGCCCAGTAATTGACCGTATTGGTATTGCGCCAGTTGTAAGCGTCGCTGTTGGCTTCCAGGCCGACCCAGCTCAGGTCGCCATTCTGTTTTTTGTCGCTGGCGTCGCTCGCCTCGCCCGGTGTCGGGTAATCGAGCTTGCCGTCGTCATGGGTGTGATGGGCGCGCAGGCCGACCCATTGCCCCGGTGTCCATTGCGTTGCGATATCGCCGAACACATGCAGGCGGTCCTTGTCCTGAGGGGCCAGTTCGGTGAGGTCGGTGCGGTATTCGCTGAAGCGTTCGGCGATCCCGACGTTGGCTTTCAACAGGGTGGTGTCGAAGGTCCAGTTCAACGCTTCGATGTTGGTGTCGCGCCATTGTCCGTCGTCGTTGCGCAGGCGTTGGCGACCGAACTTGAGAACCTCGCCGGGGTAAGGGGTGAGGCCGCCGTAAGCGACCCAGAACTCGCGCATGGCCAGGTAGTTCTTCTTGCTCTTGCGACCGTCGTCGTTGCTGCCCTGGGTGCCTTCGGTGTCGGACTGCTGCAGGGTGTCGGTCTCGATGATGTCGGTGGAGGTCACGGCCTGGCCCATGGCGTAGGCGCTCCAGTTGCCGCTTTCGCCATAGACCCACGGACGCAGGTCCAGGCCCACGCCGTTGACGTCGCCGCCAGGCGCGGTGCCCAGGTCGCGGTCGTCTTCGGATTGACCGGTGATCTTCACGTCCAGGCCCATGTGCTTGGTATCAGTCATCGCGGCCAGGGTCGGGCAGGACCACAGCAGGGCGAAGCTCAGGCCGATGCCAGCCTTTACAAAGGGATTCAACTTCATAGGGATTCCTCACCATCTTCTTGCAGGGCCTGCACGTTCAAGGGGGTCTGGCTTACGGCGCCACGGATTGCCTGTTCCTGTTGCAACAGGCGTTGCGCCTCGGCCAGTTGCGCGGGCGGCAATTGGGCTTCGAGTGTCTGTGCCAGCTCAGTGGCTTGCGGGGTGTTCTGGGCCTTGGCCAGTTGGCTGAAAACATAGGCGTTGAGCAGGTTGGGCCGGGTGCCCTTGCCTTGGGAGAACAGTTGGGCGATGGCGAAGTCGGCACTGTTCTGGCCATTGCGCGCAGCGGTCAGCAGGTGCTCCAGGGCTTTTTGCGAATAGACCTGGCCCAGGTAGCCCCGGCGGTAGATCTGGCCGAGGTAGTAGTCGGCGGCGACTTCTCGGCCCACGGCTTTCTGGAAGTGGGATTGCGCCTGCTTGGCGTCGGCCGGCACCCACTTGCCGTCGTAGTAGAGTTTGCCCAGCAGCAGTTCGGCCCGTGGCTGGTCGGCCGCGCGGCCGTTTTCCAGGTACTCCATCAGCTTGTCGACATCCCCCAGTTCAGGGAAGTCGTAGAGCAACTGGGCCAGGCTGACCCAGGCGGCGGGGTAGGCGGGGGCGATCTGCTCCAGCATGGTCTGGGCGGTTTTTTCGTCCGGGGTGCCGAGGCTGGCATCCGCCAGGACCCGTGCCACGCTGTCCATGCGCTGGGCCGACACGGTGCCGCGGCTGAAGCCGGCCTGCAGTTGCTTGAGCAGTTCAGCTTGTTGCTCGGGTTGGGCACGTTTCTGATAGACCGTGGCCAATTCGACGTAGCAGATGTCGGTGCTGCTCAGCGCCACTTTGCAGATTTTCTCGATGTCATCCAGGTGCTGGTCGTAGGTGCCCTGGGTGCGATACAGCAGCACCTGGGCCAGGCCGGCTTCCGGGTAACCGGCGCTGCGCCATTGGCTGATCTGCTGCTGCGCGTTCACGTTGGGAAAACTGTGGGGATACTGCAGGTAGAGCATCGCCAGGGGGATCAGGGTATTGCCCTCGCCATTGGCGAAGGCCTTTTTCAGCAGGCCTTCGGCTTCGTGCTGCTCGGCTTCGCTGGAACCCGGCTTGGCCACCAGCAGGCGGCCCAGACGGGCCTGAGCTCGTGGCGAGATTTCGGCGGCAGCCCGGTAAGTGGCTTCGGCGGCCTTGATCTGCGCCGGGTCACGGGTTTCCACCTGCAGGTCGGCCAGGCCAACCTGGGCTTCGCTGTAACCCAGCTCGGCCAGTTGTTGATAGTTCTGCTGCGCCAGCGCGGTGTCGCCACGCTTCAAGGCTTCATTGGCCAGGCGCTGGTCGGGCAGGCCGGCGCAGCCACTGAGGCCGATGGCCAGGGCCAGTGCGCAGAACGCATAACCCTTGTGCAAATAGGCTTTTGTGGGAGCCGGGCTTGCCCGCGATGGGCATGGTTGGGTGTGCCTGGCGGACCGAGGCGTTGCTTTCGCGGGCAAGCCCGCTCCCACAATGGCTCGCTCCCACAGAGGCTGCGGTGTTCTTTGGAATGGGGGCGTGATCACAGGCATGTCCTCCGCTTAAAGACCTTTGGTCATGGCTTTGTCGATCAGCCAGTTGAGGGACGGACCACGGTCGCTGCTGACTTCCACCGGGCGGCCGGCGAAGGTGCTGTCCAGGGGAGCGTCAGGCTTGATCTGCACGCGGATGTCGGAGGACAGGTCGGCGCTGTTGAGGCTGGTGCTGCTGACGATCTTGCCGCTGCGCAGCTCGTCGTCGCCGGCCACCTGGAAGTTCACTGCGGTGCCTGGGCGCACGTCGGCGAACTGGCGATAGGTGAAGCGCGCCTCGACGTTGGCCTGGCTGTTGCGCGGCACCAACTGGAAGATCACATCGCCCTTGCTGGCGTACTGGCCGTCGGCAACCATCTGCTGGGCCACGGTGCAGTCGCAGGGGGAGGTGAGGGTGCCGGTCATCTGCTTGCCGAACAGTTCCTCGACCTTGGCCGGCTGCAACTGGTCTTCGTCCAGATGGCCCTTGAGTACGTCGAGCATGCTGGTGCTGAAGGTCGCCAGGGGCGCGCCCTTGGCGGCCACGCCGTCGGTTTGCACCAGGCTCTGCACCGTGCCATCGCGGGGCATGGTGACGTTCATTCCCGGCACGCTGACCAGGCCCGCCTGGGCATGGCTGACGAAGTACATGCCGTACACCGACTTGAGGATGAAGCCGAACGCCGCCAGGCCAATGACGAAGATCCCGGCGCTGAAGGTCACCGCCCGCAGGCGACCGAAGGCGGTCATGCCGCTGCCACCGTCCTTGAGCTTGCGCGCCTTGGTGAAGTTGTCCCGTTGCAGGGTCGCCAGCACGTCGCCCATGGTCACGATATCGCCAGATAGGTGCGAGGTGATCAGGTGGCGCAAGGTCGAGATGTCCTGGGGTTCCAGGTTCTGGAACTGGCAGCCGACGCGACCGGTCTGGCGGTCGAACGAACGGACCATCAGCTCGACGTCCATGGCCAGGCCAAGGTTGTCGATCAGAAACTGCAGCCGCCCCTTTTTCACCTCACCGACCTTGAACGGGATCTGCCCACCATTGAAGCTCAGGCCACCGGCCGACAGGTCGATCAGGCGCGCCTCCACGGGCGTGCGGTCCGGGCCGAAGAAGCGCAGCTTGGCCGGGATCTTGACTCGGGCGTGTTGGCGTTGGGCTTCGGATTCATGCACTACGTTGACGTTCACGGCGGTATTCATAGGGGCGATTTCCTAGTTAATTCAGGCAAGGCGGGTCAGACCATCAGCAACAGCGCGGCGACAAAAATGCTGCCGGCGGAGAAGGTCATGGTCCGAGACGACCAGGTGTTGAACCAACGTTGAAAGCTGGCCAGGTCACGGGTCAGGGAAGTGGGCTGGCGAGTCCAGGACTGTTGATCGAGGCGGAAGAACACGTAGATCTTCACCAGCGCGCCAACGATCTGGTTGTAATAGAGAATCACCGGGTAGGCCGGGCCGATCCGGTGTCCGGAGCAGGACAGCAGCAGGGTCAGGAGCAGCCGGGTGATGCCGATCCACAGCAGGTACACCAGGATGAAGGCGGTGCCGTACTTGAAGCTGGCGATGATCGCCACGGTCAGGCCCAGCAGTGAGGTCCACATCGACACGCGCTGGTCGAACAGCACCACTGAGGTGAACAGGCCCAGGCGTTTCATCCCCAGGCCCAGGGCCCGGGAGTTCTGCCGCAGGTTGTTGCCGTACCAGCGGAACATCAGCTTGCGACTGGCCTTGATGAAGCTCTTCTCCGGTGGGTGCTCCACGGTGTTGATCGCGGCATCCGGCACGTAGAAAGTGTCGTAGCCCAGGCGCATCAGGCTGAACCAGCTGGATTTGTCGTCACCGGTGAGGAACTTGAAGCGGCCCAGGCGCCAGTGCTGCAGCGAGTCGCTTTCGACATCGGCGATGAAGTCCGGGTTGGTGACCACGGTGGCGCGGAACACCGACATGCGCCCGGTCATGGTCAGCACGCGCTTGGACAGGGCCATCGAGCACATGTTGATGTGGCGCTGGGCGAAACGCAGCTTGTGCCATTCGCTCATGATGTAGCCGCCGCGCACTTCGCAGAATTCGTTGGTGGTCAGGCCGCCGACGTTCTCGAACAGTTGGAACCACGGCACGGTCTTGCGCACGACACCTTCGGCGAGCACGGTGTCGCCATCGATCACGGCGACCACGGCGCGGTTGTCCGGCAGGTGGCGGGAGATGGCGCGAAAACCGTAGGCCAGGCCGTCACGCTTGCCGGTGCCAGGGATGCGCACGAAGTCGAGTTTGACGTGAGCCGGCGGGTTCATTTTTGCCCACAGGCTTTTCACCAGCAGCTCATCGGACATTTCCACGATCGAGCAGACCAGGGTGGTCGGGAAGCCGCACTCGATGGCTTCGCGGATCACCGAGCTGTACACCTGGGCGGTGGTCAACGCGTCGATACGAAAACTGGTGACCATCAGAAATACATGGGACGGGTCCGCCGCGCTGCCCAGTTTGCGTACTTTGCGCCGCAGGTGCGGGTAGACCACGTAGAGAAACAGCATGCCACGCAGAAAGTGCGTGGCACCCATCGAATAGCGCCAGATACCCACGGCGCCAATCAGGAAAATAAAGTCCTTGGACTCTGCGTCAAAGGTGGACGTGGGCAACAGCAAGGCCAGGCCCATCAACAAACATAAAAACAACAGCCAACCGGCGGCCTGGAGTAGGCCGTGTTTTAGCCTGTGCATAATCGCAATCCTAAAGTCAGTTACGAGCTTCGAGCTTCAAGCTGCAAGTGAAGAGCTTTTGAACTTGCCGCTTGAAACTCGAAGCTCGAAGCTCGCGGCTGTCTTACCAGCAGATGCCTTCGGTGCGGCCGCTGACGCTGGTGGCCTTGGACATGAAGCCCACCAGGTCGATGACCTGTTTGCCGTGGGGCGCGTCCTGGGCCAGGGCGCGGAACTTCTCGTCACGGTTGCCGAGGATGATCACGTCGCAGTTGTCGATCACCGAGTCGAAGTCCGAGTTGAGCAGGGACGAGACGTGGGGGATCTTCGACTCGATGTAGTCGCGGTTGGCGCCGTGAACCCGGGCGTACTCGACATTGCTGTCGTAGATGCTCAGGTCGTAGCCCTTGCCGATGAGCATTTCTGCCAGGTCTACCAGCGGGCTTTCGCGCAGGTCGTCGGTGCCCGCCTTGAAGCTCAGGCCGAGCAGGGCGATCTTGCGTTTGTCGTGGCTTTCGACGATGTCGAAGGCGTTCTGCACCTGTGACTCGTTACTGCGCATCAACGAGTTGAGCAGCGGCGCCTCGACATCCAGGGAGCTGGCGCGGTAGGTCAGGGCGCGCACGTCCTTGGGCAGGCAGGAACCGCCGAAGGCGAAGCCCGGGCGCATGTAGTACTGGGACAGGTTGAGGGTCTTGTCCTGGCAGACCACGTCCATCACATCGCGGCCATCGACGCCGACGGCCTTGGCGATGTTGCCGATTTCGTTGGCGAAGGTCACTTTGGTGGCGTGCCAGACGTTGCAGGTGTACTTGATCATCTCGGCCACGGCGATGTCCTTGCGGATGATCGGCGCGTCGAGTTCTTCGTACAGCGATTGCAGAACGTCGCCCGAGGCGGTGTCGAATTCGCCGATCACGGTCATCGGCGGCTGGTCGTAGTCCTTGATCGCCGTGCTTTCACGCAGGAACTCTGGGTTGACCGCAACGCCGAAGTCGATCCCGGCCTTCTTGCCCGAGCAGTCTTCGAGGATCGGGATCACCACGTTGGCCACGGTGCCCGGCAATACGGTGCTGCGCACCACGATGGTGTGGCGGGTGGTCTTGTCACGCAGGACAAAACCAATCTCGCGGCATACCGCCTCGATGTAGTTGAGTTCCAGGTCGCCGTTTTTCTTGCTGGGCGTACCGACGCAGATCATCGACAGGTCGGTGTCGCGAATGGCCTCGGCGAAGTTGGTGGTACCCCGCAGGCGACCGGTCTGGATGCCTTGTGCGAGTAGCTCGCCCAGGCCCGGTTCAACGATCGGCGAACGACCGGCATTGATCATATCGATCTTGTCTTTGGCGACATCGACGCCGACGACGTCATGGCCTCGTGCAGATAGGCAACCGGCACAGACTGCACCGACGTAACCCAAACCAAATATGCTGATGCGCATCGCATTTACCTCTGTGTTTATCACGCCATTAAATGGCCGAAGTTAATAGTGTTCAGCGGTCGTAATTAACGCGGAAGTTCGGCAGGCGAACACCGCACTTCCTTCTATTGGCATGCTCAGTGGCGAGTGTCTAAATAAGTGCACTCAAGTTGTGCGTAACTTGGCCTGATTGTGTTGGCTCGCCCTGATATGCAGCCGGGCGTCCTTTGGGGCGCCGTGGTGCAACTGTCGGGTGATCCTGAGGTTCGGCAAAATGCCAGTAACCTCAACCACTTAGGTGCCTGCATTGAGCACGCTTATGGGGGGCGCAGCCTTGGCCTTTGGGCAATAGTGAGGTGAGGGGTCTCCTGTCGTTCACTGTTATCCCGGTTTAATGGTGCAGCCTGCCAAGTTCAATGTGACAACTTGGTGAGTGGCTTGGCACTTGGCGTAAGTTATCTCCTACAGCGACATGGAGAATCGTTACCGGTGGTATGAGCGGCGTATTTTCAGATAGTTCATGGCCGTTCATCCCCCACTCTGAAATTTCTTGAAATATTGGCAAAGATGGCACTGCTCTCATATTGATAGCACTTGCCGTTTGGCCCTTTATTAATGGGGAGTTAATTGACGGGGATAGTTTTATGCCACTACCGGGTTAAAAAAATGGTGCCACTAGTGAAAAAAATCACCCTTGTCGAGTGAAATTAAAGTTAGCGCATTGGGGTGGTGGTTTTTTGGCGCCATAAGAATGGCGTAATGGCGTGCAGAGAGGAGAAAGGGGAGGGGGGCGCACGTACCGCTGGTCGGGCCGTGCGCCAGGTAGGTGCGTCAGTCCTCGGCGTGGTCGCGCAGGAACACCAGGCTGTCGGGTTTCGACTGCTCGGCGCTGTAGCGGTAACCCTGCTGGTCGAACTGCTTGAGGTCGGCGGGGTCGTTGATGCGTTCCTGGATGACGAAGCGGCTCATCATGCCGCGGGCCTTTTTCGCGTAGAAACTGATGATCTTGTACTGGCCGTTCTTCAGGTCCTTGAACTCGGTATTGATGATCCGGGCATTCAGGGCGCTGCGCTTGACCGCCGAGAAGTACTCGTTGGAGGCCAGGTTGAGCAGCACATCGTCGCCTTGCTCGGCCAGCGCCTCATTCAACCATTCACTGATCTGCGTGCCCCAGAACGCGTAGAGGTCCTTGCCCCGGGCGTTGGCCAGCTTGGTGCCCATCTCCAGGCGGTAGGGCTGCATCAAGTCCAGCGGGCGCAACAGGCCGTACAGGCCCGAGAGCATGCGCAGGTGTTGCTGGGCATAGTCGAAATCGGCTTCGCTGAAAGTCTGGGCATTCATCCCGGTGTAGACGTCGCCCTTGAAGGCCAGCAGCGCCTGCTTGGCGTTCTGCGGGGTGAACGCCGGGGTCCAGCTGCCAAAGCGCGCGGCATTGAGGCCGCCGATCTTGTCGGAAACGTGCATCAGTTCGCTGATCTGCGCCGGGCTCAACTCGCGCAACTGCTGGATCAGTTCCTGGGAATGATCGAGGTATTGCGGCTGGGTGAAGCGCTGGGTGGCCGGCGGTGTTTGGTAATCGAGGGTCTTGGCGGGGGAAATCACCATCAGCATGAAGTCGTCTCCTTTAATCGTGCGGGGATTCTAGGGGGTTGGGCGGTTTGACTCCAGCTATCAGGACGATAGGTGCCGGGCGGTGTGCGTGTGGTAGGAGCAAAGCTTGCTCGTGATGAACGATAAGCGGATTTTGCGCACATACCGCGTCGCGCCAATCTCGCCAATCGCGGCATAGGTATCTACACAACTGTGGTGCGACGTTGTACCTGTGGGCCTCTGGGGTGTTGGATTAGACCGAGTACATATCCATTTTTGCGGTAATGGCCTCCTATGGTTCCGCCTGACGGCGGCTCACTTTTGAACAGCGCAAAAGTAAGCAAAACGCTCTTGCCCCACCACTCGGTGCCTCGCTTAGGCTCGGCATGCCCGTACTCCGACATTGATTTGGGGGGCCGCCGCAATGGGCCCTCCCTGGCCCAGTGCGGCTAAACCGGCGTCCTGCCGGTTTACCCCCCAAATCAATATCGAAGTACGGCCAGCGTGGTTAACGGGGCGCCCAGGATCAAAAACAAAGCGAGGCGGCCTTAAAGCCGACCTGATCGCTAGGGCATGCGCGGTGTGGCTTCTACTTCCTAAGACGCTGACGAAGTCAGCCATCTTTTGATCTGGCTTTGGCTTTGGCTCTGGCTTTTGATCCTGGGCGCCCCGTTAACCACGCTGGCCGAACGCAGGCTTGAAGCCGTGGGTAACCCGGCAGGACGCCGGGTTAGCCGCCCCGCGCCATGGATGGCGCGTGGCGGCGGCCCACGGATTCAAGCCTGCGTGAGGGAACACCGAGCCTAAGCGAGGTGCCGAGTGGTGGGGCCAGAGCCTTTTGCTTACTTTTGGGCTCCAAAAGTGAGACGCCGTAAGGGCGGAACCATTAGCCGCCCTCACCGCAGCAACGGATATACCCACAAAGCCAAGATCAAAAGATCACCCTTTACCGGCTGCAATCCTCAGGCAAACACGAAGTACTTGCGCACAGTCTCCACCACTTCCCAGGTGCCTTTCATCCCCGGCTCGACCACAAAGATGTCACCCGCACGCAGATGGATCGGCGCCATGCCGTCCGGGGTGATCACGCAGTAGCCCTCCTGGAAATGGCAGTACTCCCACTTCACATAGTCGACTCGCCATTTGCCTGGCGTGCAGATCCAGGTGCCCATGATCTTGCTGCCATCCTCGCTGGTGTACGCGTTGAGGTTGACGGTGTGCGGGTCGCCTTCGAGCTTTTCCCATTTGCAGGCGTCGAGCACTGGCAACGGGTGGGTATCACGAAGGACGGTAATGGGTTGGGACATGCTGACTCCGAGCGTTGGGCAGGAATGAAGTCCCACCCTATAGCGCCCGGCGCAGGCTCGGTTGTCTGTGCTCGACACTCAGCTGTCCAGAAACGCGCTGGGCCTCAGACCCGCTCCAGCGTGCACTGGTCCTGCACCTGGGCCAGGCTGGCCTGCAACGCGCTCAATTGCTGGTGTTGGCGGGTCAGTTGCTTGATGGTGTCGGTCAGTTGCCGCTTCTTGTCCGTGATCGCCTGGTGCGCCAGGTTCCAGGGCGGAGTCTGGCCACGGTGCGGCTCGAACATCGCCTGCATTTCCTTGAGCTTGAAACCCAGTTGCTGGGCGCACTTGATGAAACTCAGCAACTCGACGCTCTGCTGGTCGTAGATGCGGTACTTGCCCTGGCGCTGGGCAGGCGGCAACAGGCCGATGTCTTCGTAGTGACGAATGCTCTTGATGGTGGTGCCGGACAGTTTCGCCGCTTTACCGATGTACATGAAAAGTCCCTTTTTCGTGGATGTCCCGGATAACGCGGCGGATTATCCCTGAGACTTACCCCTGAGCGATAGCCTTGGCGCGTGCCAGCCAGGTCTGGCGCTGACGTGCGGTCGAGTTCAGCAGCGGGCCGAAGGTCAGGGTGGTGCGCGGGCGGATGCCGCAGAACGCCAGGGTGGTCTTGCGCACCTGGTGCAACCCGGGCATGCGATACACCCAGCGGTAGTACCAGGGCGGGGTGTCCATGGTCACCAACAGATCGGCGGTGCGCCCCAGCAGCAGCTTTTGCGGAAAGGCTTTGCCCGGGCGGTACTTGAAGGCAAAGCCGGGAAGCAGCACCCGGTCGAAAAAGCCCTTGAGCAACGCGGGAATGGCCCCCCACCAGATCGGGTAGACCAGTGTCAGGTGCTCGGCCCAGGTGATGTCCTCCTGGGCCTTGAGCAGGTCGGCTTCCAGTGGCTGGACCTGCTGGTAGCCTTCGCGCAGGATCGGGTCGAAACTCAAGGTACCCAGGCGCAGCTCGCGCACTTGATGCCCGGCCTCCCGGGCTGCCTGCACGTAGTGATCGGCGAGGGCGCCGCAGAAACTCTGGCTCGAAGGATGGCCGAGAATCACCAGTATCCGTTTGCTCATGTGCTTACCCCGCGATAGTCGAGGCGCGAGGATAAAGTCGACCCCACGGGGGAGAGTCAAGGGGCGCGGCGAATGCTGCTGGCGTAGCGTGAAATATCTATCGGCTAAACGGTGATTTTTTAGCATTAAGTGCGAAACATTTGCTGAATGCCGAAGTTTTTCGCAAGAAAGTTCAGGGGTTTCGCTCGTATCATTCACGCGTGAGCAAGCCGAGATTTGAACAATGAAAAAAACACCATCCTGGTGGGACATCAGCCCACCCTTGAGCACCGCGACGCCCACCTGGCCGGGTGATACACCCTTCCAGGAAGAGCGGGTCTGGACGTTCGGTCCCGAGTGCCCGGTCAACGTCGGGCGCATTACCCTGTCGCCGCACACCGGCGCCCACGTCGACGCGCCCCTGCATTACAGCCCGGACGGTGCGCCCATCGGCGAGGTGTCGCTGGAGGTCTACATGGGCCCGTGCCGCGTCCTGCATTGCCTGGACAGCGGCGCCCTGGTGCAGCCCGAGCAGCTTGCCGGGCGCCTGCAGCAGTTGCCTGAGCGGGTGCTGTTGCGCACCTACCGCCAGGTACCGCTGGCCACTTGGGACCCGGACTTCACTGCCGTGGCCAAGGACACCGTGGACCTGCTGGCCAGCCTCGGCGTGCGCCTGATCGGTATCGATACACCGTCCCTCGACCCGCAACAATCCAAGACCATGGACGCGCACAACGCCGTCGCTCGCCATGGCATGGCGATCCTCGAAGGGATCGTCCTCGATGACGTGCCGGAAGGTGACTACGAGCTGATCGCCTTGCCGCTGCGCTTTGCCAATCTTGACGCCAGCCCGGTCCGGGCGATTTTGCGTCCGCTGAATACATCGCCACTTGAGGAGCCTGCGCAATGAGCCAATGTCCCTATTCCCCGGGCAACCAGACAGACGAATGGCATAACGCCGAGCTGAATTTCTCCGACTCCATGAGCTACGGCGACTACCTGGACCTGGGGCGGATTCTCAGCGCCCAGCACCCGTTGTCGCCGGACCATAACGAAATGCTGTTCATCATCCAGCACCAGACATCCGAGCTGTGGATGAAACTGATGCTGCACGAACTCAAGGCGGCCCGTGAGCACGTGCGCCTGGGCGAGCTGCCACCAGCGTTCAAGATGCTGGCGCGGGTGTCGCGGATCTTCGACCAACTGGTGCATGCCTGGACCGTGCTGGCGACCATGACCCCCACCGAATACCACGCGATCCGGCCATTTCTCGGGCAGTCGTCGGGCTTCCAGTCGTTCCAGTACCGCGAGATCGAATTCATCCTCGGCAACAAGAGCGCCACCCTGTTGCGCCCCCATGCCCACCGTCCGGAACTGCTGGCCGAACTGCAGCAGTCGCTGGCCACGCCATCGCTGTACGACGAGGCGATTCGCCTGATGGTCAGCGCCGGCCTGGCGATCGACCCGCAGCGCCTGACCTGCGACCCAACCCAGCCAACCGCCCATGACGCCTCGGTCGAAGCCGCCTGGCGAGTGGTCTACAAGAACCCGACGCAATACTGGGACCTGTACCAGTTGGCCGAGAAATTCATCGACCTCGAAGACTCGTTCCGCCAGTGGCGCTTCCGCCATGTGACCACGGTCGAGCGGATCATCGGCTTCCAGCCAGGCAC
The DNA here is from genome assembly GCF_044743405.1 of Pseudomonas sp. NPDC087626. Taxonomy (NCBI): domain Bacteria; kingdom Pseudomonadati; phylum Pseudomonadota; class Gammaproteobacteria; order Pseudomonadales; family Pseudomonadaceae; genus Pseudomonas; species Pseudomonas sp. NPDC087626. The sequence goes on along the minus strand of NZ_JBIUWJ010000039.1, from coordinate 26,395 downwards.
CGGCGGCACCGAAGGCGTGGGTTACCTGCGCAAGATGCTCGACACCGTGCTGTTCCCTGAACTGTGGCGCGTACGCTCCACCCTCTGAACACAGGGATTGTGGTTTACGCAGACAGTAAAAAGCCCCGGCATTCAGCGAATGCCGGGGCTTTTTATTGGCTGACGGTTATCGCGCGACCGACAGCGCTCGTGTGCGGGCAACCCGCATGCGGTAGGCCACGTACAGGATCGCGACCCAGACCGGAATCGCGAACACCGACGCCCGTATGCCCGGGATCGCCAGCATCACGCAGACGATCATGAGCATGAAGGCCAGGCACAGATAGTTGGTGTAGGGCGACCAGAATGCCTTGAAGCCCGGGACGATGCCTTTGAGGTGCATGGCCTTGCGGAACTTCAAGTGCGTCAGGCTGATCAGCGCCCAGTTGATCATCAGCGAAGCAACTACCAGGGCCATCAACAGCTCCAGCGCACCGTGGGGTGCCACGTAGTTGACCACCACGCACAGCAGGGTGACCAGCGCCGAAACGCTCAACGCCAGCAGTGGCACGCCTTGCTTGGTCAGCCTCATCAACTGCTTGGGTGCATCGCCCTGTTCGGCCAGGCCGTAGAGCATGCGGCTGTTGCAGTAGACGCCGCTGTTATACACCGAGAGCGCCGCGGTCAGGACCACGAAGTTGAGGATCTGCGCCGCCGTGTCGCTGCCGATCAAGGCAAAGATCTGCACGAACGGGCTGCCGCTGTAGGCATCGCCGGAAGCGCCGAGGGTCTGCAACAGTTGGTCCCAAGGGTACAGCGAGAGCAGCACGGTGAGTGCGCCGACGTAGAAGATCAGCACCCGGTAAACCACCTGGTTGATCGCCTTGGGAATCACTTTGCGCGGCTCGCTGGCCTCGGCAGCGGTGATGCCCACCAGCTCCAGGCCACCGAAGGAGAACATGATGAACGCCATCGCCATCAGCAGGCCGGTGGTGCCATTGGGGAAGAACCCGCCGTGCTCCCACAGGTTGCTCACCGAGGCCTGCGGGCCGCCGGTACCACTGAACAGCATGTAGCAACCGAGGGCGATCATGCCGATGATGGCCACGACCTTGATGATCGCGAACCAGAACTCCATCTCGCCGAACACTTTGACGTTCATGGTGTTGATCAGGTTGACCAGCACAAAGAACACCGCCGCGCTGACCCAGGTCGGCACCTGCGGCCACCAGAACTGGATGTACTTGCCGACGGCGGTCAGCTCCGCCATGCCCACCAGCACGTACAGCACCCAGTAGTTCCAGCCGGACAGGAAACCGGCAAACCCGCCCCAGTAATTGTGGGCGAAGTGGCTGAAAGAACCGGCGACCGGTTCCTCGACAATCATCTCGCCGAGCTGGCGCATGATCAGGAAAGCGATGAACCCGGCAATCGCATAGCCGAGAATCATCGAGGGGCCCGCTGACTTGAGTACACCTGCGGAGCCGAGGAACAACCCTGTGCCAATGGCACCACCCAAGGCGATCAGCTGGATATGTCTGTTCTTCAGCCCTCGCTTGAGTGTGCCCTGTTGCTGTATTTCATCCGCCATCTGGTTACCTTCTAGTTGTTTTGGTCCGGCTGTGTTGCACCCCGACAGCTTATTCAATTACCGCCCGTTTGTGAGCGTCAGACGTTGCTTTCGGTGAATTTTTCGTAATATAGCTGCACCTTTTCCAGGCTTTGCGCCGCCAGCCAGGTCTTGATCGACTCGACCATCGGCGGTGGTCCGCAGACGTACATGTCGGCGGCGCTGTCGCGCCATTGGCTGGCATCGAAGTGCTCGGCGATGTAGCCGCGCTTGCCGGTCCAGGCTGGCGTGGGTTCGCTGACCACCTCGGTGTAGCGAAATCCCGGCAGGTGCTGGGCGTAGGCCTGGATGCGCGCGGCCTCGCACAGATCGGCTGCATCGCGCACCCCGTAGTACAGGTGCACCGGCTGATCACAACCGCGTGCGGCCATTTCGTCGAGCATCCCCAGCAGCGCCGACAAACCGGTGCCGCCGGCCACCAGCACCAGTGGCCGGGTGATGTGGCGCAGGTAAAACGCCCCCAGTGGCGCTTCCAGTTCGATGCGATCGCCGACCTGGCAACGCTGGCGGATGTAGTTGCTCATGGCGCCGTCCGGCAGCAGGCGAATCAGGAACTGCAGCTGATTGCTGGCGTCGGGGCGGTTGGCGAACGAGTAGGAACGTTTGCTGCTGGTGCCGGGAATCAGCAGCCGTGCGTATTGCCCCGGGAGGAAGTCCAGCAGCGGTGCGCCGGGCTCCAGCGCCAGGTGCAGGATCGCGGTGCTGGCCGAGACCTGGGTGACCTGGCTGACGGTGCCGCTGAGCTGGCCCGGCCCGGCGGCGTTGCACAGGCTGGACGCGAAGTCGAAGTAGAAGGCGGCATCGGACTTCACCCGGGTCTGGCAGGTGAGCATCTTGCGCTGTTGCAGGTCCAGGCTGGAGAGGGCTTCCTCATCCACATAGTCCTGGCTGTAATCGCCGGATTCACAGCGACCCTGGCACGTGCCACAGACCCCTTCGCGGCAATCCAGGGGAATCTTGATGCCATTGCGCAGCGCGGCATCGAGCAGTATTTCGTTGGCCTGCACGGGAAAGAACAGGGTCTTGCCGTCGGCAAAGCTGAACGCGACCTTATGGTTCATTCACAACTCCAAAAAAGCCGTAGCAGCTGTCGAGCCCGCGAGGCTGCGTTGCGTGTTCGCAGGACCGCCCTCGGGGATTGGCGCGCCTCGGGGGCCGCTACGCAGCCCAACGCAGCCTCGGCAGCTGCTACAGGTCACAGGTGGTAGAAGTCGAGCACCGAGTTGATGGTGTCGTTGAGCAGCAGCACGTGCTTGCGGGTGATCAGCCAGCTGTCGTTGTGCGGCGTCAGGCGATAAGTGGCATTGCCATAAAACTGCTCGGAAGCGGCCAGGCGGTAGAACAGGGTGTGCCAGTTCAGGCGCACCTCCAGTTCGCCCTGGGGCAGCTCACTGATCCGCACGTTATTGATCAGGTGCAGGGTGCGCGGCATGGGCGTGGCCGAGGCGGCCTTGCCGGTGCGCAGGCGAAACACCCGGTCTTCCAGGCCAGAACGGTTGGCGTAGTAGATCAGCGACATCTCGCGCTTGGGGTCCTGGGTGTAGACGTGCTCGGAGTCCCATTGCGGCAGGTGGAACTCGCTCTGCTCAGCGAACAGTTGGAGGTAGGCGTCCCAGTCCTTGGCGTCGCACAACTCGGACTTACGGTAGAAAAACTGCTCGATCTGATACTGCAATTGCGCATTCATGGTCACACCTCACGCAGCTTCAGGGATTGTTTGTCCAGGCCGTCGAGCAGGAACTTCTGCCAGTTGGCATGCTGGTTGACGTACAGCCCTTCGTGGGTGAACTCGGTGCCGGTCATGGCCGGAGAGATGCCGATGGCCTCGCTGTTGGGCGTGGCGCCCGTGGCCCAGCGATGGCTGCCGCGGGAGATATCGCTCCAGCGCTCCAGGCGTGCCTGGAAACCGCGCTGGGCTTCACGGAACTCCACCAGGTCGTCTGGAGTGCCAAGGCCGGAGACGTTGAAGAAGTCCTCGAACTGGCGAATGCGGTTTTCCCGGTCGGCGTCCGACTCGTTTTTCACCCCCAGGCACTGGCTGATGATCTCGGTCTTGTTCCACGCCACCGGGCGGATGATGCGCAACTGCGAGCTGATCTGGTCGAGGAAAAACAGGCTCGGGTAGACATTCAGGTTGCGCAGGCGATGCATCATCCATTCGGCCTTTTGCTGGCCGTGTTCTTCGATCAGGCGCGGCATGATGGTCGCGTAGCCGGAGCGTACCGAGGGGTTGGGCATGTCACTGAACAGCACGCTGTGCCCGTTGTTGAAGGCGAACCAGCCGTCATCGGTGTTGGCATCGCCGGCACCGAGCTTGCTGTAGTCCAGGGTGCTGCCGCCGGCGCTGCCGTTTTCGCTGTTGACCTGCTGGCGATGCTGCACCGTGGCCACGTAGTTATAGTGAACCGTGCTGACGTGGTAGCCATCCAGGCCATTCTCGTTCTGCAGTTTCCAGTTGCCATCGTAGGTGTAGGCCGACTTGCCGGGCAGCACCTCCAGTTCGCCGGTGGGCGACTGGGCGACCATCATGTCGAAGAACACCCGGGCGTCACCCAGGAAGTCTTCCAGGCTGTCGCTGCCCTGCACATCGAGGCTGATGAACACAAACCCCTTGTAGCTCTGGATGCGCGCCTTCTTCAGGCCGCGAGTGGCCTTGTCGAAGCCTTCCGGGTACTCGCCCGGGGCCTTGACCTTGACCAGGCGACCGTCGCTTTTGTAGCACCAGGCATGGAATGGGCAGGTGAAGGTCGATTGGTTGCCCTTGCCGACCCGGGTCAGGGTGGTGCCGCGATGCTGGCAAGCGTTGATCAGTGCATTGAGCTGGCCGTCACCGTCGCGAGTGATGATCATCGGCTGGCGTCCGGCACGCATGGTGACGAAGTCGTGGTTATTGGCCAGCTCGCTTTCGTGGCAGGCGTAGATCCAGTTCTTCTCGAAGATCAGCTCCATTTCCAGGTCGAACAGCTGCGGCTCGGTGAACATCTCCCGGGCAATGCGAAACACGCCCTCCACCGGACGGAAGTCCAGGCAACCTTCGATAAACGTTTTCCACTGCTCGAGGTTTTTCTCGCCACTCATGGGTCTGCGCCTTTTTTTATTCAAGCTAATCGGTGCGCACATTAGAGAGAGCGGGGCGGGGCAGGGTCTATCCGGTTACTCGACGAAGGCAATCCACAAAATCCGCTGGGGCCGACAACGGGCAGTGGGTGCGGGTAACACGTGGGCAGCGAATACCCATCGCTGCGCCCCAAACGATGAACGGCTGCCCCAACCGGCAGCATTGAGGTACTGTTTTGCCCAGTTTGGAGGACTGTGCCAGGGCAACTATCCTGCTCTGTTGCGCCGGGTTATCCGCTTATTCGGCGATTGCTATCCATCGACTCAGGGAGCGGGTCGAGTGGTCTGGAACTTGCTCCGTCCAAACCAGAGGTGCGCCGTCAGAGTGCACTGAAAAAATATTGCCGTGGGTGTGCCGTGATGAGTAGCAAAGCCGATCCGCAGAGTCGCGATATTCGTATCGATCACTATGACCTTGAAGGGGCCAGGACCTGGATGTCCGGTATCTGTGGCCCTCATCGCCTGGAAACCGCCACCCCCGAGCGGATCCGTTTTCACCACAGTGCCAATGTCTTCAAGTCGATGGCCACCACCCTCGGTACCATCGAGTACGGCACCGACGTGACGGTGGATATCGAAGACGCCGAGCACTTCAGCAGCTACAGCCTCAGCCTGCCGCTGGTGGGTGAGCAGGAACTGCGCAAGAACGGCAGCCTGCTGCGCTCGGATCGTGACCAGGGGGTGATCATTTCACCGAACGAAAACCAGGTGCTGGCGATTTCCGGCGACTGCCGCAAGGTCCAGGTGGTGATCACCCGGGCGGCCATGAGCGAGTCCCTGGAAGGCATCCTGCAACGTCCGCTCGACGCACCGCTGCGCTTTGAACCGTTGATGGATGCGGTGGATGGCGCATCGGCCGCGTGGTGGCGCATGGCGCGCTATTTCATTGCGGAGCTTGAGCACAGCAGCTCGCTGTTTGACCAGGTGACCTTCACCCGCGACATCGAAAGCTCGTTGATCAAGGGCCTGATCCTCGCCCAGCCCAACAACTACTCCGAGGAGCTGCGCGGGGTGCTGGGGGTGAAGGTGCCGCACTACCTGGTGCGGGCCAAGCAGTACATCCACGACAACGCCCGCGAAGCCTTGCACCTGGAGGACATCGAGGCCGCGGCAGGGGTGTCGCGGTTCAAGCTGTTCGAGGCGTTTCGCAAATACTTCGCCCTGTCGCCCATGGCCTACCTGAAAAAACACCGCTTGAATGCAGTGCGCCAGGACCTGCTCGAACACGGTCAGGCGCGCAATATCTCCGAGGTTGCCATGGCCTGGGGCTTTACCCACATGGGGCGTTTTTCCGCCGAGTACCGCAAGCTGTTCGACGAGTCCCCCAGCGCGACCGTGCAGCGTAACGAAGCCCGGCGCATGCGCGGGCTGTGAGCTGTTGCCGGGCTACTTGCGCGCGACCAGGTCCAGCAGGTCGTCGCGCTCCTTGATCTTCTGCAGGACGATTTCCGAACGGATATCGGTGACCCCCGCCGTGCGGTTGAGCTTGTTGACGATGAAATCCGAGAAGTGCTTGAGGTTGCGCGCCTGCACCCGCAGCACGTAGTTGCTGGCGCCGGTGATCACGTAGGCGGTGGCCACTTCCGGCCACGACTGGACCTTCTTGATAAAGGTCTCGTGCCAGTCCTCCGTGTCCTGGCGCAGGGACACATGGACAATGGCCTCAAGCTCCACCCCCAGGCGCTCGGCGCTCAGTTCGGCGCGATACCCGGTGATGATTCCCTCGCTCTCCAGCAGGCGTAAACGACGCAGGCAGGCCGAGGGTGACAGCGAGACCTTTTCCGCCAGTTCCTGGTTGCTGATGCGCCCATCCTGCTGCAGGTGATGGAGGATCCGCAGGTCTGTGGAGTCGAGATTCATGGTTTGAATAAATCCGCGTTTTTATCGGTTGGATTCGAATAATCTTCGAGATAACTACTATATGACCTCGCACTTTGCACGAAAATTCTGCAAGCCTTCGTTCATTATTTGCTCATCGTGCAAGTGCGAAAACCTCCGGAAATCGGTGCTCGCCGGCCGCATGCCACTTAAAGAACAGGACCGACAATGACCACAAGAAACGCTTGCCTGGCGCTCGATGCCGAGGACTCCCTGGCCCCTTTGCGTGAACAGTTTGCCTTGCCAGCCGGGGTGATCTACCTCGACGGCAACTCCCTGGGTGCCCGCCCGGTCGCCGCTCTGGAGCGTGCCCAGGCAGTGATCGCCCAGGAGTGGGGTGACGGCTTGATCCGCAGCTGGAACAGCGCCGGCTGGCGTGACCTGCCACAACGCCTGGGCAATCGCCTGGCCAGCCTGATCGGCGCGGGCGACGATGAAGTGGTGGTCACCGACACCACCTCGATCAACCTGTTCAAGGTGCTCGGTGCAGCGCTGAAAGTGCAGGCCGGTCGTGCACCGGAGCGCAAGGTGATCGTCAGCGAGTCGAGCAACTTCCCCACCGACCTGTACATCGCCCAGGGCCTGATGGACCTGCTGCAACAAGGCTACAGCCTGCGCCTGGTGGACACCCCCGAGGCGCTGGCGCAGGCCATCGACCAGGACGTCGCGGTGGTGCTGCTGACCCACGTCAACTACAAGACCGGCTACATGCACGACATGGCGGCCATGACCGCGCTGATCCACGAATGTGGCGCGCTGGCCATCTGGGACCTGGCTCACTCGGCGGGTGCGGTGCCGGTGGACCTGCGCCAGGCCGATGCCGACTACGCCATCGGTTGCACCTACAAATACCTCAATGGCGGCCCGGGTTCGCAGGCGTTTGCCTGGGTCTCCCCGAAGCTCTGCGACCTGGTTGCGCAACCGTTGTCGGGCTGGTTCGGCCACGTCCGCCAGTTCGACATGGAGTCCGGCTACGAGCCGAGCAAAGGCATCGCGCGCTACCTGTGCGGTACCCAACCGATCACCTCGCTGGCCATGGTCGAGTGCGGTCTGGACATCTTCGCCCAGACCGACATGCCCAGCCTGCGCCGCAAGTCCCTGGCCCTGACCGACCTGTTCATCCAGTTGGTCGAGGAGCGCTGCGCGGCCCACGACCTGACGCTGATCACCCCGCGTGAACACGCCAAGCGTGGCAGCCACGTCAGCTTCGAACACCCGCAAGGCTACGCGGTGATTCAGGCTCTGATCGCCCGGGGCGTGATCGGCGACTACCGTGAGCCGCGGATCATGCGGTTCGGCTTCACCCCGCTGTACACCAGCTTCACTGAAGTGTTCGATGCGGTGCAGATCCTCGGCGAAATCCTCGACCAGGAAACCTGGGCCCAGGCGCAGTTCCAGGTGCGCCATAGCGTGACCTGACTCATAGACTCACCGGATCCCTGTAGGAGCGAGCCTGCTCGCGATGGACGTAAGCACGACACGTTGAAGCAGATTCACGCGTCATCGTTGACGTCCATCGCGAGCAGGCTCGCTCCTACAAGGCCCCGGTGTCTGATCGACGATGTGCTCTAAAAAAATAATATCCAGAGGACAGATACATGAGCGAAGCCGGTGGCTTTGACACGATTTCCAAGCGCGAGCAGGGCCTGCGGCGGCAGTTGACCTCGGGGCAGATGAGCATGATCGCCATTGGCGGAGCAATCGGTACCGGGTTGTTCATGGGCAGCGCCTACGCCATCGGCTATGCGGGGCCCAGCGTGCTGCTGAGCTACGCGATCGGCGCAATCATTACCTTGCTGTTGATGGGCTGCCTGGCGGAAATGACCGTGGCCCATTCCACCTCCGGTTCATTCGGCGCCTACGCCGAGTTCTACGTCAGCCCGCTGGCCGGGTTCCTGGTGCGGTACGCCTATTGGGCGGCGATTGTGCTGGCGGTCGGCACGGAAGTAACGGCGGTGGCGATGTACATGAAGTACTGGTTCGCCAACGTGCCGGAGTGGATCTGGATCGTCTCGTTTTCCAGCGTGCTGATCGTGCTCAACGCGATCAGTGTGAAGACCTTCGGCACCTTCGAGTACTGGTTCTCGACCATCAAGATCGGCGCGATCGTCGGCTTCATCATCCTTGCGGTGTACGTGGTGTTCGGCTCTGGCAACCCGGAGTACGGGGTGCAGCATTACACCGCCCATGGCGGCTTTTTTCCCAATGGCCTGCAGGGCATGTGGGTGGCGGTGATCGTGTCGATCTTCAGCTACCTGAGCGTGGAAATGATCGCGGTGGCGGCCGGCGAGGCCGAGGACCCGGAGCGGGCGGTGAAAAAAGCCTTTCGCGCGACCATCGTGCGCCTGGTGGTGTTCTACCTGCTGACCCTGGCCCTGATGCTGGCGATCGTGCCGTGGGTCCAGGCCGGGCAGGCGCAGAGCCCGTTCGTTACCGTGATGCAGACCATCGGCATTCCCGGGGCGACCGGGGTGATGAACTTCGTGATCCTGATTGCCGCGTTGTCGGCGATGAACAGCCAGTTGTACATCACCACGCGGATGATGTTCAGCCTGTCCCGTGGCGGTTACGCACCCAAGGCCATGGGCGCGCTGAGCAAGAGCGGGATCCCGCTCAACGCCCTGTTGCTGTCGAGCTCGGGCATCGCCCTGGCGACGCTGCTGAACCTGTTGTACCCAGAAAGTTCGTTCACCCTGATGATGGCGATCTCGATGTTCGGGGCGATTTTCACCTGGTTCATGATCTTCCTCACCCACTACTGCTTCCGTCGTTATCACCAGCGTCACGGTGAGAAAAAGCTGTCCTTTCGCATGCGCTTTTTTCCCTACAGCACCCTGCTGGGACTGGTGTTGATGGCCGCGGTGATGATCACCACCTACTTCACCGATGCGTTCAAGATGACCCTGGTGTTCGGCGTGCCGTTCCTGCTGATCCTGTCGGCGGTGTATGGGCTGTTCTTCAGAAAACCCAAGCCGGCCACCACCAATCTCGAAAACGCCTAACCCCCGTGCTCCTACATCATCAATCCGTGGATAGCGCATCGAGCAAGGCGCTGGCATAACGCGGCAAGGCCTCGAACGAGCGGGCGCACAGCAGCAACTTGCGCTGCGCCCAGGGCTCATCCAGGGCGCGGCATTTCAAACCCTGCCCGGCGGCAAAGCGCTGCACCGCCGCCCGCGGCACAATCGCCAGTCCTGCGCCATGGGCGACCATGCGCATCACCCCGTCAAACCCCTCGGCCCGGATGCGCATCGACATGCGTTGCCCGCTGTGCAAGGCCTGCTCTTCCAGATAGATCGCCAGCGCGTTGTGGGCATTGAGCCCAACGTACTCATGGGCCAGGGTCTGGCTGAAACTCGGTGCTCGAACGCTGGCGAGAGGGTGGTCGTGGGGCATGACCAGCACCAGCGGATCGTCGCGAAACGGCCGGGTGTCCAGGCCCGAAGTGTCCACCGCATCGGACACAATGCCCAACTCGGCCGTGCCTTGATGCAGGGCGTGGGTGATGCGCAGGCTCGGCAGCTCTTGCAGGTCGATGTCGAGGTTGGGGTGAGCGCGCAGAAAATCCGCCAGTAACTCGGGCAAGTACTCGGTAATCGCCGTGGTGTTGCACAGCAAGCGCACCTGGCCTTTGACGCCCTTGGCGTATTCCGCGAGGTCCTGTTGCAGGTGTGCGGCCTGTTGCAGCATCAGCCGCGCATGTTGCGCCAGTGCCTTGCCAGCGGGCGTCGGGCTGACACCCCGGCGCCCGCGCTGGAAAAACGCGGTACCCGCCGAAGCTTCCATCCCGCGGATCCGCGCACTCGCCGCCGCCAGTGACAAATGACTGCTCGCGGCACCGGCGGTGATGTTGCCGGCTTCGAGGATGTTCAAGTACAGCCGCAGATCAACCAGATCGAAATGCATGGGTGGGACACCCTGTAGGAGCGAGCGCCCGCTTGCGGCCTGCTCGCGATGGACGTCAACGATAACGCGTGTTTCCTGAATAAACGCGGCGCTCTCAGGTTTGTCGCAAGCAGGCCGCAAGCGGGTGCCCGCTCCTACAAAATGACAATGGGCACACCCACGATACTGTAGGAGCGAGCCTGCTCGCGATGACGGCATCAGCCGCGATGAAATCTATGACTCTGTTAAAGCAAGAGGCAGCCTCAGTATATGGCAGATTTTCACAAGCCCGCGAACACGCCACGATAAGCCCATGAACACACTTCTGGCGTTTTACCAAAACCTCGGTCTGGCCCTTTCATTGCTGGTGATCGTGACCTTCCTGATGGCCGGCATGATCAAGGGGGTGATCGGCCTTGGCCTGCCGACCATCGCCATGGGCTTGCTGGGCCTGGCTATGGCACCGGCGCAGGCTGCGGCGTTGCTGATCATCCCGGCGACCCTGACCAACCTCTGGCAACTGGCGTTCGGCGGACACTTGCGCGCCCTGGTGCGGCGGTTGTGGCCGATGCTGTTGGCAATTTTTCTCGGCACCGGCGCAGGCACCCTGTGGCTGGGGATCGACGGCGGGCAGTGGGTGGTGCGGGCGTTGGGCGGCGCGTTGTTGCTCTACGCCCTGAGCGGCTTGCTGTTGCCCGCCTTGCGAGTCGGTGCCGGCCACGAGCGTTGGCTGGGACCGTTGTGTGGCGTGCTGACCGGGGTCATCACGGCGGCCACCGGGGTCTTTGTGATTCCGGCGGTGCCGTACCTGCAAGCGCTGGGGTTGGGCAAGGATCAATTGGTGCAGGCGCTGGGCCTGTCATTCAGCGTCTCGACCCTGGCCCTGGCCGCCGCACTGCTGTGGCGCGGCGCACTCGGCGGCGGTGAGCTGAGTGCGTCGCTGCTGGCGCTGATTCCCGCGGTGCTCGGCATGTGGCTGGGGCAATGGCTGCGCCAGCGGATCAGCGCCGTGCTGTTCAAACGGGTGTTTTTTATCGGACTGGGCTTGCTTGGCGCTCACCTGCTGGTCAACGGCTAGCGGATGACGGGCTGAGCATGTCGATCTGGCGGATCTCGAAATCGCGCTCCAGGTAATCCATGCGCTTGGCAAAGAATGCCTGCATGTGCGGCAGGTTCGAGTGCCGGTCCAGATCAGCCTGGGACGCCCAGATCTCGTAGAAGATGAACAGTGTCGGGTCCTGCTGGTCGCGCAGCATGTGGTACTCGATGCAGCCCGGCTCCGCGCGACTCGGTTCGACGTAGGCGTGGAACAGCGCGGCAAAGGCCTCGGCCTGCTCCGGGCGGGTTTTGGCGTGCAGGATAAAGCCTTGTTGCTGGTTCATGGAGAACTCCTCTTGAGTGGATGAGGAGAATTTTACGGCAACAATCAGCAGCTAATTCGTGCGTATAGGTCAAATGTATTTTGCCGCAACAGGGCTTATTCAGCAGGGGGGCGATCTATAACCTGCCGTCATCGAATCAAACCTTACTGACCCCGCCACCTGTTCCAGGCAGCGGTGGATCAAACCCAGATGACGAGGCTTGCATGAAAAAAGTTCTGTTGCTCAACGGTGGCAAACAATTCGCCCACTCCGACGGTCGCTACAACACCACCCTGCATGAAGCCGCGATGAGCGTGCTGGATCAGGGCGGTATCGACATCAAGGTGACCCACATCGACGAGGGGTACGACATCGCTGAAGAAGTCGCGAAGTTCCTCTGGGCCGATGTGATCATCTACCAGATGCCGGGCTGGTGGATGGGAGCCCCCTGGACCGTGAAAAAGTACATCGACGAAGTCTTCACCGAAGGCCATGGCAGCCTCTACGCCAGTGACGGTCGCACCCGCTCCGACGCCTCGCAGAAATACGGTAGTGGCGGCCTGATCCACGGCAAACAGTACATGCTGTCGCTGACCTGGAACGCGCCGCAACAAGCGTTCGACGACCCCACTGACTTCTTCGAAGCCAAGGGCGTGGACGCGGTGTATTTCCCGTTCCACAAGGCCAATCAGTTCCTCGGGATGAGCGGCTTGCCGACCTTCCTCTGCGTCGACGTGATGAAACGTCCGAACATCGAAGCCGACGTGGCCCGCTACACCCAGCACCTGAAGTCCGTGTTCAACTTGCCGGCCGCTGCATGAGCTAGTATCGGCAGCCAGAAGCGCTGCCGAGAACGAGGACACACGTGAAAGCCAGATCCGATGAGTTGCAGATTTTTGTCTGCGTGATCGAGTGCGGTTCGATATCCGCGGCGGCCGAGCAGGTCGGGCAAACGCCGTCGGCGGTCAGCCGCACGCTGTCGCGCCTGGAGGCCAAGCTCGACACCACGTTGATCAATCGCACCACGCGGCGCATGGACCTGACTGAAGAGGGCAAGTATTTCTTCGAGCAGGCCAAGCGCATCCTCGATCAGATGGAGGAACTGGAAGAACGCTTGTCGTCACGCCACAGCACGCCGTCCGGGCGTCTGCGGATCAACGCGGCGTCACCCTTCATGCTGCACGCCATCGTGCCCTACATCGATGAGTTCCGCCGGTTGTACCCGGACATCCAGCTGGAGCTCAACAGCAACGACCTGATCATCGACCTGTTGGAGCAGAGCACCGACATTGCCATCCGCATCGGTGCCCTGGCCGACTCGACCCTGCACGCGCGTTCGCTGGGCTGCAGTCCGCTGCACATCCTCGCCAGCCCCGCCTACCTGGAACGACACGGCACCCCGACCACCGTGGCCGAACTGGCCGGGCATACGCTGTTGGGGTTCACCCAGACCGAAACCCTCAACCACTGGCCGCTGCGCCATGTACACGGCGACCGCTGGCAGATCGAACCGAGCATCAGCGCCTCCAGCGGCGAAACCCTGCGTCACCTGGCGCTCGAAGGGCAGGGCATTGCCTGCCTGTCGCACTTCATGACCATCGCCGACCTCAAGGCCGGCCGCCTCAAGCTGCTGCTGGCCGAAGCCAACAGCGGCTACCGTCAGCCGATCAACGCGGTGTACTACCGCAACTCGCAACTGGCCTTGCGCATCCAGTGCTTCCTGGACTTTATCCAGGGCAAGCTGGCGGGCTACGCCAACGAGGTGTTCGACGGCTGATTCACCCCCAGGGCACGGTCAGTGCAACGCATCACAAAACGGCTGCCTGCGGGTGGCCGTTGGCGTTTTTGGATTGCTCAACACCCACGCCAGGGCCTATGGTTCCACCTGCCTCAATAACAAGAAAAGGATGGATCTCATGCGTTATGTTTTGTTCAAGACCCTGACGCTCGCCGTGGCGATTGCGGCCAGCTCGTCATCATTCGCGGCGCTGCTCGAGGGGGGCGCCGTGGCGGCGCCGAACCAGTATGGCGCCGACGTCGCCGCACAGATCCTGAAGAAGGGCGGCAACGCGGTCGACGCTGCGGTAGCAACCGCCTTTACCCTGGCGGTGACTTACCCGGAAGCCGGCAACATCGGCGGTGGCGGCTTCATGACGATGTTCATCGACGGCAAGCCGTACTTCCTCGACTACCGCGAAACCGCCCCGAAGGCGGCGACCCGTGACATGTACCTGGACGACAAGGGCGAGGTCATCGAGAACCTCAGCCTGGTAGGTTCCCGCGCAGCCGGCGTGCCGGGCACGGTGATGGGACTGTGGGAAGCGCACCAGAAGTTCGGCAAGTTGCCCTGGAGCGAACTGATCACCCCGGCCATTGGCTACGCCAAGACTGGCTTCAAGGTCGCCGACAAGCAGTACCAGTACCGCGAAGATGCGCTGAAGCTGTTCAACGGCACCACCAACTTCGCCGACTACTTCGGCAGCATGAAACCCGGCGAGACCTTCCGTCAGCCGGAGCTGGCCGCGACCCTGGAGCGCATCGCCGACAAGGGCGCCAACGAGTTCTATCAAGGCCAGACCGCGGACCTGCTGATCGCCCAGATGAAGGCCGACAAGGGCTTGATCACCAAGGAAGACCTGCACGACTACAAGGTCAACTGGCGCGAGCCGCTGACCGTCAACTGGCGTGGCAATACCCTGTACACCGCGCCGCCACCGAGTTCCGGCGGGATCGCCCTGGCGCAACTGATCGCCATCAAGGAAGACCGCGCCGCGGACTTCAAGGGCGTCGAGCTGAACTCGGCGAAGTACATTCACCTGCTCGCCGAAATCGAAAAACGGGTGTTCGCCGATCGCGCCGACTACCTGGGTGATCCGGCGTTTTCCGATGTGCCGGTCAAGCAGCTGACTGATCCGGCCTACCTGAAAAAACGCGCGGCCGAGGTCAACCCTACGGCCATCTCGCCAACCGAAAAAGTCCGTCCAGGCCTGGAGCCCCACCAGACCACGCACTTCTCCATCGTCGATGCCGACGGCAACGCGGTGAGCAACACCTACACCCTCAACTGGGACTACGGCAGCGGTGTAGTGGTCAAGGGCGCAGGCTTCCTGCTCAACGATGAAATGGACGACTTCAGCTCCAAGCCCGGCGTGGCCAACGCCTTTGGTGTGGTCGGCGGCGACGCCAATGCCATCGCCCCGGGCAAGCGCATGCTGTCGTCGATGAGCCCGAGCCTGGTGACCCGCGATGGCAAGGTCACCCTGGTCCTGGGGACCCCGGGCGGCTCGCGGATCTTCACCTCGATCTTCCAGGTGCTGAACAACCTCTATGACTACAACCTGCCGCTGGAAAAAGCCGTGGCCGCGCAACGCGTCCACCACCAGTTGCTGCCCAAGGACACTATCTACTACGACGCCTACGCGCCACTCACCGGCAAGGTCGCCGACGAGTTGAAAGCCATGGGCTACACCCTGGAAGACCAGGGCTGGGAGATGGGCGACATCCAGGCCATTCGTATCAACGGCAACCAACTGGAAACCGCCTCCGACCCACGGGGGCGTGGGGTTGGCAGTGTTGTGAAATAACCTGAAGCCCGCTCCTGTCGAAGGTCCGTGTCACGGCCTTCGGTTCAGGAGCGGGCTTATCGGGCCAGCGCCTCGCAGCAACAGACCCTCTTGCCCTGCGGCGCGCTTACCAATGCCTTCGCCGGCAAGTCGGCTCCCGCGCACGCAGATGGCCTCTAGTCCTGCGTCGCCCTTGTCGGGCATGAAAATCCCGCCTGCGCATTTTCATTAATCACGACACGACATATCCATTAGCGACACTTCTTGTCTGTGCGCGAAAGTTAGTTTCATTGCGTTTGAAAACACATCCTCGAAATGATTTATGAGTTTCACAACACATCGACGTGATCCTTTTCGAGGAGTACCGCATGGCACTGTCTTTCGGCTATTGGCTGCTGGTGTATGCCGCCGTGGCCATCATTGCACTGATCGTTCTGATCGCCCGTTATCGGCTCAATCCGTTCATCGTCATTACCCTGATTTCCATTGGCCTGGCCCTGGTGGCCGGGATGCCGCCGTCGGGTGTGGTGGGGGCGTACGAGGCGGGAGTGGGCAAGACCCTGGGGCATATTGCGCTGGTGGTGGCGCTGGGCACGATGCTCGGCAAGATGATGGCCGAGTCCGGAGGCGCCGAGCAGATGGCGCGTACCCTGATCGATCGGTTCGGTGAAAAGAACGCGCACTGGGCGATGGTCTGCATTGCCTTTCTGGTGGGCTTGCCGCTGTTCTTCGAGGTCGGTTTTGTGTTGCTGGTGCCGATTGCCTTCACCGTCGCACGGCGGGTCGGGGTGTCGATTCTGATGGTGGGTCTGCCCATGGTCGCCGGCTTGTCGGTGGTGCATGCGCTGGTGCCGCCCCATCCGGCGGCCATGCTGGCGGTGCAGGTCTATCAGGCGTCGGTGGGGCAGACCTTGCTGTATGCGATCCTGGTGGGTATCCCGACCGCGATCATCGCCGGCCCGCTGTACGCCAAGTTCATCGTACCGCGCATTCAATTGCCGGCGGAGAATCCATTGGAGCGGCAGTTTCTCGACCGCGAGCCACGGGACAGCCTGCCAGGCTTTGGCATCACTATGGCGACGATCCTGTTGCCGGTGGTGTTGATGCTGATCGGTGGCTGGGCCAATCTGATTTCCACGCCGGGCAGCGGCTTCAATCAGTTCCTGTTGTTCATCGGCAACTCGGTGATCGCGCTCTTGCTGGCGACGTTGCTGAGCTTCTGGACCCTGGGCCTGGCCCAGGGTTTCAGCCGCGAGTCGATCCTCAAGTTCACCAACGAATGCCTGGCGCCGACCGCCAGCATTACCTTGCTGGTGGGGGCGGGTGGTGGCCTGAACCGAATCCTGGTGGAGGCCGGGGTCACTGATCAGATCGTCAGCCTGGCCCATGAATTTCATCTGTCGCCACTGCTTATGGGCTGGTTGTTTGCCGCGTTGATGCGCATCGCCACGGGCTCGGCGACGGTGGCCATGACCACCGCGTCCGGCGTGGTGGCGCCGGTGGCCATTGGTCTGGGGTATCCGCACCCGGAGTTGTTGGTGCTGGCGACCGGCGCAGGCTCGGTTATCTTTTCCCACGTCAATGACGGCGGCTTCTGGTTGATCAAGGAATACTTCAACATGACCGTGGCCCAGACCTTCAAGACCTGGACGGTCCTGGAAACCTTGATCTCGGTGGTCGCGTTCGGCCTGACCCTGGGTCTTTCCTATGTGCTTTGAACAGGTGCGCTAAATGGACATCCTTTATCAGATCCGCGCCCGCCAGGACTCTTTCAGTGCCGGCGAAGGACGCATCGCGCGACTGATGCTCGAAGACGTCGGGTTTGCCGCCTCGGCCAGCCTCGACGAACTGGCCCGGCGCGCCGACGTCAGCAGTGCCACGCTGTCGCGGTTTGCCCGCAGTGTCGGTTGTCGCGACCTGCGTGACCTGCGCCTGCAACTGGCCCAGGCCAGTGGTGTCGGCAGTCGCTTCCTCGACCCGGCGGGGCGGCCGGCGCAGTCGGCGTTCTACCGGCAGATTGTCGGCGACATCGAGACCACCCTGCGCCAACACCTGTCGGGTTTCGATGAGTCGCGGTTTGCCGATGCGGTGAAACTGCTGGGCCAGGCGCGGATGATTCATGCCTTTGGCATGGGTGGCTGGTCGGCGCAGTGCAGCGCCGAACTGCAAGTGCGCCTGGTGCGCCTCGGCTACCCGATTGCCGCCTGCCACGACCCGGTGATGATGCGCGTAACGGCCGCGTCCCTGGGCCCGGAGCACGTACTGCTCGCCTGCTCGCTGACCGGCATCACCCCGGAACTGCTGGAAGCCGTGGAGCTGGCGCGCAGCTACGGCACGCGGGTGCTGGCGATCACCCTGGGCGACTCGCCGCTGGCCGCGCTGGCCGATGTGCTGCTGCCGTTGCAGGGGGCAGAAACCTCTTTCATCTACAAGCCGACCGCCGCCCGTTATGGGCTGTTGCTGGCAATCGACGTGCTCGCCACCGAGCTGGCACTGGCGCAACCTGAAGACAATCAAGAGCGTCTGCGGCGAATCAAGCTCGCCCTCGACGACTATCGTGGCGGCGATGACCATCTGCCGCTGGGAGACTGACATGCAGTACCACACGCTGATCCGCAACGCCTCGATCATCGATGGCAGCAACCGCCCCGCGTACCCGGCGGACGTGGCCATTTTCAACGGCCGGATCGAAGCCATCGGCGACTTGCGCGATGCCCATGCCGATGAGGTCATCGACGCGGCCGGACGGGTGCTGGCGCCAGGGTTCATCGATGTGCACACCCATGACGACACGGTGGTCATCCGCCAGCCGCAGATGTTACCCAAGCTCAGTCAGGGAGTGACCACGGTGATCGTCGGCAACTGCGGAATCAGCGCGTCGCCGGTGAGCCTGCGCGGCGATCCGCCGGACCCGATGAACCTGCTGGGCACCGCGGCCGCCTTCGTCTATCCGCGTTTTCGCGACTACCGCGCGGCCGTCGAAGCGGCGCACCCGAGCGTCAACGTGGCGGCGCTGGTAGGCCATACGGCGCTGCGCAGCAACCACCTCGACGACCTGTTGCGCACTGCCACGGCGCAGGAGATCAGCGCCATGCGCGGGCAATTGCGCGAAAGCCTGGAGGACGGTGCGCTGGGCCTTTCCACGGGACTGGCGTATGCCAGTGCGTTCAGTGCGTCTACCGACGAAGTGCAGCAACTGGCCGAGGAGCTGGGCGCGTGCAGTGCGGTCTACACCACCCATTTGCGCAGTGAGTTCGAACCGGTGCTGGAGGCCATGGACGAGGCGTTCCAGATCGGTCGGCATGCACGCAGCCCGGTGATCATTTCCCACCTCAAGTGCGCTGGGGCTGGCAATTGGGGGCGCAGTCCGCAACTGCTGGCGGCGTTGGAGCAGGCGGCGAAAACCCACCCGGTGGGGTGTGATTGTTATCCCTATGCGGCCAGTTCCTCGACCCTGGATCTCAAGCAGGTCACTGATGCCCATCGCATCACTATCACCTGGTCGACGCCGCACCCGCAGGTCAGTGGGCGTGATCTGCTGGATATTGCTGGCGAGTGGCACGTGCCGCTGCTGGAGGCGGCGCGCCGCCTGCAACCGGCGGGCGCGGTTTACTACGGCATGGATGAGGCGGATGTGCGGCGGATCCTGGCTCATCCGTTGTCGATGATCGGTTCCGATGGTTTGCCTGAGGATCCGTTTCCGCATCCGCGGTTGTGGGGGGCGTTTCCTCGGGTGCTGGGGCATTTCAGCCGGGATGTCGGGTTGTTTCCATTGCACACTGCGGTGCACAAGATGACGGGGTTGTCGGCGGCGCGCTTTGGCTTGCAGGCGCGGGGGGAGATTCGCCAGGGATATTGGGCTGACCTGGTGTTGTTTGATCCGTTGTTGGTGCGCGATGTGGCGGATTTCAGTGATCCGCAGCGGTCGGCGGTGGGGATTGATGGGGTGTGGGTCAATGGGGTTCGCAGTTATGTGGATGGGCGGGCGAATGGGCGGCGGGAGGGGCGGTTTCTGGCGCGTGAGGGGGATTTGCGGGTGGGGTTTGGGGTGTCGGTGAGTTAGGGTTTTTTGGGGCATATCCGTTGCTGCGGTAATGGCGGCTTAGGGTTTCGCCCTTACGGCGAGGCACTTTTGTCAGACGACACAAAAGTACCCAAAAAGTCTTGCCCCAGCGTTCGGCCCCTCGCTAAGGCTCGGGGTACCTTCGCTACGGTATCCATCAGGGGGCATCGCCTACGGTTTGCTTCGCTGCACCTCCTCTCGATGCATGCGGCTTCGCCGCACGGCGCTACGCGCCTGCCCCCTGATGGACACCTTCGCTCAGCCTGCCGAAGGGGCAGGTGGATCAAGATCAAAAGCAAGAGCACGGCGACCTGGCAGTCGGCCTGAGTGGTAAGAGCGGGCGAGGCGGCCTGCCGGCCGACCTGTTTGCCCTGGTGTCGCGTTCCCTTGTGGGAGCGGGCTTGCCCGCGATGGCGATCTGCGCCACACCGCATATCTCGGCAATACCCCAATCCCCTGTAGCAGCTGCCGAGCCCGCGAGGCTGCGTTCGAGGACGCAGTCCTCGCCGCCTTCGACTCAGTCTCCATCGGCCTCGCGGTGCATCTGGCGGAATTCGCCTGGGGGCATGCCGCGGCGGCTTTTGAAGGTGCGGTGGAAGGAGCGTGGTTCGGTGAAGCCCAGGTACTGGGCGATGTCCTGGATCGGCAGGGTGCTGTGCAGCAGGTAGTGCTCGGCCAGTTCCTGGCGCAGGTCATCGAGGATCTGCTGGTACGAGGTACCGGCCTGGTGCAGTTGGCGCTGCAGGGTTCGTACCGAGATGGCGAACTGTTCCGCCACCTGTTCCTTGCGCGGCAGGCCTTCCTTGAGCAGTTGGCGCAGGATGTTTTTCACCCGTTGTTCCAGCGAGGCGTCTTCCAGTGTGGCCATCAGGCCCAGGGCGTGTTCTTCCAGGGTGCGCAGTAATTGTGCGTCGGCCTGGCGCAGTGGCAGTTGCAGGTACGGCAGGGGCACGACCAGTGCTGAATAGGGCTGGCCGAACAGTACCGGGCAGTCGAAGAATTGCTGGTAGGACGCTGGGTCGGTGTCGCTCGGCAGCGCATGTTCGAACCACACCGCGGCGGGCGAGAGGTGGGTGTCGGCGATCCAGCGTGCATATTGCAGCCACGAACCCAGCACGTTTTCCACCAGGTGGCGGCGGATGCGCGGGCGCTGGTGGCGGCAGTTCCAGATCAGGTGCACGTGCTCGCCCTGCAGCTCGGCGCGGCTGACGCCCATGTCGCCTACCAGTTTCTCGAACGGCATGATGCGATTCATGGCGTCGCCCAGGGTCGCGCAGTTCATGGTGATGTAGCCCAGCACGCTCCAGGAGTTGGGCAACACGAAGCGCGCCGAATTAAGGCCGAACAACGGGTCGCCGGAGTGTTCGCAGAAATAATCCAGCAGGCGTTCATGGGCCTCGCCCGGCAAGCGCAGGCTGTTGTCGCTCAATTGCTCGACCTGCAACCCGGCCGCCGCCAGCGCCGGTTCGATGGCCAGACCCAGCTGTTCGGCATGGCGCACGTACTTGAGCAGCGGGGGGAGCGAGGTGTAGCCGAGGGATTGCATGATCGGGGTCCTTTGATCGGGGCAGACTGGCGCGGGTCAAGACCCTGAAAGGTAGTTTGAAAGCACAGCTAAAGTAAATGCCTGGAGCCGGGTTCGCGTGTTGGCTCAATTGGCTACTCGCGCTGGCCGGATGCGACCGTGACAGGCGCGGGGGGCTGGCTAGTATAGGCGCCTGAAATGTCACTTATAAGAACCGCAAAAGGACACACGCATGCGACGCTGGAACGGCTGGGGGGATGCAACCACGGTGGTCGAATTGCCGGCCCAGGGCGCGGGGTTTCTCGCCGCACGGGTGGGCACCGGACGGGCATTGCCCGACGCCACACTGGAAACAGCCCTGGCCCGGGTTCCGGCTTCGCGCCTGGCGGAGCACCCGCTGTATAGCGTGCAGGCCCATGACCGGCTGATGCATGCCCGTGGCCAGAGCCTGCCGGACTGGCTGGCGCTGCGTGAGGGCGCGTTGGGCGTCTACCCCGACGGGGTGGCCTTCCCGCAGAGTGCCGAGCAGATCCGCGAGTTGCTGGCGCTGGCCCAGGAGCGCGACCTGTGCCTGATTCCCTACGGTGGCGGGACTTCGGTGGCCGGGCACATCAATCCCCCGGCCTCCACCCGCCCGGTGCTGACGGTGTCCCTGGCCCACATGAACCGTTTGCTCGACCTCGACGAGCAGAGCCTGCTGGCCACTTTCGGCCCCGGCGCCAGTGGGCCGCAAGTGGAAAGCCAGTTGCGTGCCCGGGGTTACACGCTTGGGCATTTCCCGCAGTCGTGGGAGTTGTCGACCCTCGGCGGCTGGGTGGCGAGTCGGTCCAGCGGCCAGCAGTCGCTGCGTTATGGACGGATCGAGCAATTGTTCGCCGGCGGCACCCTGGAAACCTTCGCCGGGCCGCTGCAGATCGCGACCTTTCCGGCCTCGGCCGCGGGCCCCGACCTGCGTGAGGTGGTGTTGGGGTGTGAAGGGCGGTTCGGAATCATTTCCGAGGTCAAGGTGCGGATCAGCCCGCTGCCGGCCGACGAACGTTTTTATGGGGTGTTCCTGCCGAACTGGAGCCAGGCCCTGCAAGCCATCCGCCAGTTGACTCAGGCCCGTGTGCCCCTGTCGATGCTGCGCCTGTCCAATGCCGTGGAAACCGAAACCCAGCTGGCCCTGGCTGGTCATCCGCAACAGATCGCCTGGCTGGAGAAGTACCTGTCCCTGCGCGGGGCGGGTGCCGGCAAATGCCTGCTGACCTTCGGCGTGACCGGCAATCGGCGGCAGAATGCCCTGTCCCTGAGCCAGGCCCGCCAGCACTTGAAAGCCTTTGGCGGGGTGTTCACCGGGACCTTGCTGGGCAAGAAGTGGGCCCAGAACCGTTTCCGTTTTCCCTACTTGCGCGAGAACCTGTGGAACGCCGGCTACGTGGTGGACACCCTGGAAACCGCCACTGACTGGAGCAATGTCGACAACCTGCTCAATCGCATCGAAACCAGCCTGCGCGACGGCCTGGCGGCGGAAGGCGAGCAGGTGCATGTGTTTACCCACCTGTCCCATGTCTATGGCGAAGGCTCGAGCATCTACACCACCTACGTGTTCCGCCCGGCGGCCACTTACCCTGCCACCCTGGCGCGCTGGCAGGCGCTCAAGCACGCGGCCAGCCAGACCATTGTCGAGCACCACGGCACCATCAGCCACCAGCACGGCGTGGGCAAGGATCACGCCCCCTACCTGTTGCGCGAGAAGGGCGCGCTGGCCATGGAAACCCTGCAGGCGCTGAGCCAACACTTCGATCCGGCCGGGCGTCTGAACCCCGGCACCCTGCTGCAGGAGTGAGGGCATGAGCCAGGACTGGAATGCCGCGTGGCGCCAGCAGGTCTTGCCGACCCTGGCGCAGCAGAGCTGGGACCTGATCGTCATCGGCGGTGGCATCAGCGGCGCCGGGATCCTGCGCGAAGCGGCCCGTCGCGGTTGGCGCTGCCTGCTGCTGGAGCAGCGCGACTTTGCCTGGGGCACTTCCAGCCGCTCCTCGAAGATGGTCCATGGCGGCTTGCGCTACATCGCCAAGGGCCAGTGGCGCCTGACCCGCGACTCGGTCCACGAGCGCCAGCGCCTGCTCGACGAAGCGCCGGGGTTGGTGGAGCCCATGAGTTTCATGATGCCGCACTACCGTGGCGGGTTTCCCGGGCCGCGGCTGTTCGGCGGGCTGTTGACGGTGTACGACGCCCTGGCCGGGCGGCGTAACCATCGCTTTCATGACGCCCAGCAACTGCGCTACCTGGCCCCCGGGCTCAAGGAAGACCAGTTACTGGGCGGCACCTGTTTTGTCGATGCGCTGACTGACGATGCGCGCCTGGTGATGCGGGTGCTGGCGGAAGCGCGGGCGGATGGCGCTCTGGCGCTCAATGGCGTGCGGGTCGAGCAATTGCTGCGCGAAGACGGTCGGGTCTGCGGGGTGCAGGTCGCGGACAGTGAGGGTGGCGAGCCGTTGCAGTTGCGCTGTCGCACGTTGGCGGTGGCCACCGGGGCCTGGGCCGAGCGCCTGCGGCCCAATGATGCCCCGGCGCAGTTGCGCCCACTGCGCGGCAGTCATCTGTTGCTGCCGGGCTGGCGCCTGCCGGTGGCCCAGGCCTTGACCTTCCTGCATGCGCGGGATCGGCGGCCGGTGTTTGTATTTCCGTGGGAGGGCGCCACGGTGGTGGGCACCACGGACCTCGATCACCAGGATGATCTGGACCAGAGCGCGAGCATCAGCAGCGAAGAACTCGAGTACCTGCTGGCCGCCTGTGCCCAGCAGTTTCCCCAGGCCGAGGTGGTGGCAGACGATGTGCTGTCGACCTGGTCGGGGGTGCGTCCGGTGGTGGGCAACGCCCGTGGCGAGCAAGCGGGTAAGCCGTCCAATGAAACCCGCGAGCACGTGTTGTGGCTCGAATCCGGCTGCGTGACCCTGGCTGGCGGCAAGCTGACCACGTTCCGCCCGCAGGCCCTGGAAGTGCTAAAGGCCTGTGGGCAGATGCTCGGGCGCGAGGTCAGCGATGACGGTGCGCCGGTGTTTGCCAGCGTGCCGACATTGCCCATCCCCGGACTCAGCGCCAGCCAGTGGCGGCGCCTGGCCGGACGCCATGGCCGCGACTTGCCACGCCTGGCGCGGTTGCTCGAGCAACTGGGCTGCGCCAGCGTCGGCGCGAGCGACACCCTGTGGGCGGAACTGGCGTTCGCCTGCGACGCCGAACTGATCCTGCACCTAGACGACCTGTTGCTGCGCCGCACCCGGATTGGCCTGTTGCTGGCCCAAGGGGCGGCAGATTATCTGCCAGCCATTCGCCGTCTGTGCCAGCCCCGCCTGGGCTGGGACGATGCCCGTTGGCAGGCAGAAGAACAGCGTTATCGAGCCCTGTGGCAACGCCATCACGGTTTGCCATGAATCTCCCGTCAAGGCTGTTACGGGGCGTCAGTTGCCAACGATGTGTAGATATCAGTGCCCATTCAAGAGAGCTCCATGGATAACGACAAGAATAAGCGCTACCTGCTGGCAATCGACAATGGCACCCAGAGCGTGCGCGCGTTGCTGTTCGACCTGCAGGGCAATCTGTTGGGCAAGGGCAAGGTCGAGCTGCAGGCCTACTACTCCAGCCAGCCCGGTTGGGCCGAGCAGGACCCGGACTACTACTGGGCCAAACTGGGCGAGGCCTGCCAGTTGTTGTGGCAGCAGACCGGCGTCGACCGCTCGCAGATCGCCGGGGTGTCGCTGACCACCCAGCGCGGCACGCTGATCAACGTTGATGCCCAGGGCCAGGCTCTGCGCCCGGCCATCCTGTGGCTCGACCAGCGCCAGACCGAAGTCGAAGGCGGGATCAAGGGGCCCTGGGGCTGGCTGTTCAAACTGGTCGGCGCCCAGGCCACCGTGGACTACTTTCGCGCGCAGGCCGAAGCCAACTGGATCGCCCGGCATCAACCCCAGGTGTGGGCGGCGACCGACAAGTTCCTGCTGCTCTCGGGGTTTCTCACCCATCGCCTGTGCGGGCGGTTCGTCGACTCGGTGGGCTGCTGTGTCGGTTACCTGCCGTTCGACTTCAAGCGCCTGCGTTGGGCCGCGCCTGCCGACTGGAAATGGCAGGCGCTGGCGGTCCGTCCGGAGCAGTTGCCGAGCCTGCTCAAGCCTGGGGAAACCCTGGGCCACATCAGTGCCGAGGCCAGCCGGCACACCGGTATTCCCGAGGGCGTGCCGCTGATCGCCGCGGGAGCCGACAAAGCCTGTGAAGTGCTGGGCGCCGGCGTGGTCGACCCCGCCACGGTGTGCCTGTCCTACGGGACCACGGCGACCATCACCACGACCCGCTCGCGCTACCTGGAAATCGTCCCGTTGATTCCGCCGTACCCTGCCGCGGTGCCGGACCAGTACAACTGCGAAGTGATGATCTACCGCGGCTACTGGATGGTAAGTTGGTTCAAGAATGAGTTCGGCCTGCGGGAAATGCAGCAGGCCAAGGAGCAGGGGCTGGAGCCGGAGCAACTGTTCGACGCCCTGGTCAACGCGGTGCCGCCTGGCTCCATGGGGCTGATGCTGCAACCCTACTGGTCGCCGGGCATCCGCGAGCCGGGGGTGGAGGCCAAGGGTGCGATGATCGGCTTTGGCGACGTGCACACCCGGGCGCATATCTACCGGGCGATCCTCGAAGGCCTGGCCTATGCCTTGCGCCAGGGCAAGGAGAATCTCGAGCGGCGTTCCAAACAGCCGATCCAGCGTTTGCGGGTGGCCGGTGGCGGGTCGCAGAGCGATGCGGCGATGCAGCTCACGGCGGACATTTTCGGCCTGCCGGCGGAGCGCCCGCATGTCTATGAAGCTTCTGGGCTGGGGGCGGCCATTTGCTGTGCGGTGGGGCTTGGCCTGCATGCCGACTTCCCTTCGGCAATCGCGTCGATGACTCGGGTTGGAACGGTGTTTTATCCACAGCCCGAGGCGCAGCAGATGTATGAGCGGTTGTACAAGGAGGTTTACCTGCGCATGTACCGTCAGCTCAAACCGCTGTACCAGAGTATTCGGCAGATCACCGGGTATCCTGCCTGATGTGTGGGCGCGAGCCTGCTCGCGATAGGGCCCGCACAGCCAACACCAGTGCAGCCTGGCACTGCGCTATCTTTGCTGGTGTCCGAATTTCCCCTGTGGGAGCGGGCTTGCTACCGTGGCGGCCTCTGGGGTATTGGATTAGGCAGAGTACATATCCATTTCTTCGGTAACGGCCTCCTATGGTTCCGCCTGACGGCGGCTCACTTTTGAACAGCGCAAAAGTAAGCAAAACGCTCTTTCCCCACCACTCGGCACCTCGCTTAGGCTCGGTGTTCCCTCACTCCGGCTTGAATCCGTGGGCCGCCGCCACGCGCCATCCATGGCGCGGGGCGGC
>NZ_JBIUWJ010000038.1:0-55332 GCF_044743405.1 Pseudomonas sp. NPDC087626 | reverse complement strand
GCCTTTTGCTTACTTTTGGGCTCCTCCAAAAGTGAGCCGCTGTAAAAGCGGAACCATAGGAGGCCGTTACCGCAAAAATGGATATGTACTCGGCCTAATCCAACACCCCGACTGCCCGCTCCCACAGGGGCTTGGCTAGAGGCGTTGTTCAGCCCTGGACCGACCAGGCGCTGACAAACTGCGACAGGTCGACCTTCTCGGCAACCCGCGGTTCTTTCTGCGGAGTGCCCAGGTACAGGAAGGCAATCACCTCCTCCCCCTCGGCCAGGCCCAGGCCCTTGGCCACGTGCGCCGAGTACGCCAGCTCGCCAGTGCGCCATACCGCGCCGATCCTCTGGGCATAGGCCGCCAGCAGAATCCCGTGGGCCGCGCAGCCCGCTGCCAGCAACTGTTCGGATTTCGGATACTTGGGGTGATCCTGCAAGCGCGCGATCACCACGACCACCAGCGGTGCTCGCAGCGGTCCGTTGCGGGCCTTGTCCACCACCGCCTGCGGGGCTTCGGCATCCTGCAACAGCGCGGCCTGGGCCAGGATCTCGCCCAATTGCTCGCGTGCCTCACCTTCGACCGTCAAGAAACGCCACGGCTGCAGATGCCCGTGATCCGGCGCGCGCATGGCGGCGCCAAACAGCACTTCGCGTTGTTCGGCAGTCGGTGCCGGATCAAGCAAACGCGGAACGGAAACACGGTTGAGCAAAGCGTCGAGAGCCTGCATCGGCCACCTCCTGAAAAAAAGTTTGGCTATTCTAGCGGTAAGTGCCCACCGGATGCCGGTTTACATGCCCCGCCCCGCAGGTAGAATGGCGCCCTCCCACATCAGCCCGAGCGGACTTCATGGCGTTGCCGACCTTACGGATCATTGGTTTCATCATCGGCATCTTCCTGATCACCCTGTCTATCAGCATGGTTGTGCCGATGGCGACGCTGGTGATCTACGAACGCACCAGCGACCTGCCCTCGTTCCTCTGGTCGAGCCTGATCACCTTTCTTGCCGGCCTGGCCCTGGTCATCCCCGGGCGCCCCGAGCATGTGCACCTGCGTCCGCGCGACATGTACCTGCTGACCGTCTCCAGCTGGGTGGTGGTGTGTATCTTTGCGGCGCTGCCGTTCCTGTTGACCCAGCACATCAGCTACACCGACTCGTTTTTCGAAAGCATGTCCGGCATCACCGCCACCGGCGCGACTGTGCTCAGTGGCCTGGACAACATGTCTCCGGGCATCCTGATGTGGCGCTCGCTGTTGCACTGGCTGGGCGGGATCGGCTTTATCGGCATGGCGGTGGCGATTCTGCCGCTGCTGCGCATTGGTGGCATGCGGCTGTTCCAGACCGAATCCTCGGACCGCTCGGAAAAGGTCATGCCGCGCTCGCACATGGTGGCGCGCCTGATCGTTGCCGCCTATGTCGGGATCACCATTCTTGGCAGCCTGGCGTTCTGGTGGGCTGGGATGACGCCGTTCGATGCCATCAACCACGCGATGTCGGCGATTTCCACCGGTGGTTTCTCCACCTCCGACCAGTCCCTGGCGAAATGGACCGCACCGGCGGTGCACTGGGTCGCAGTGGTGATCATGATTCTCGGCAGCCTGCCGTTCACCCTGTATGTGGCGACCTTGCGCGGCAATCGCCGGGCGCTGATCAAGGACCAACAGGTCCAGGGGCTGCTGGGCATGCTGCTGGTTACCTGGCTGGTCCTGGGGACCTGGTATTGGTGGACCACCAACCTGCACTGGCTCGACGCCTTGCGCCACGTGGCGCTGAACGTCACGTCCGTGGTCACTACCACCGGCTTTGCGCTGGGGGACTACAGCCTGTGGGGCAACTTCTCGCTGATGTTGTTCTTCTACCTGGGTTTTGTCGGCGGGTGCTCGGGCTCAACCGCCGGCGGGATCAAGATCTTTCGTTTCCAGGTCGCCTATATCCTGCTCAAGGCCAACCTTAACCAATTGATTCACCCGCGTGCGGTGATCAAACAGAAGTACAACGGCCATCGCCTCGATGAAGAGATCGTGCGTTCGATCCTGACCTTCTCGTTCTTTTTCGCCATCACCATCTGCGTCATTGCCCTGCTGCTGTCGCTGCTCGGCGTGGACTGGATGACCGCCCTGACCGGCGCGGCCAGCACCGTTTCCGGGGTTGGCCCAGGCCTGGGCGAAACCATTGGCCCGGCCGGCAACTTCGCCACCCTGCCCGATGCCGCCAAGTGGATTCTCTCGGTGGGCATGCTGCTCGGGCGGCTGGAGATCATCACCGTGTTTGTGCTGTGTATTCCGGCGTTCTGGCGTCACTGAGGACTTTTGGCGAGTCGACCAGGCGCAGCCGGTATTCACCGGGTGTGCTGTCGAACCAACGGCGGAAAGCACGGAAGAAGTTGCTCGGATCGGCGAACCCCAGCAGGTAGGCAATTTCCAGCAGGGTCATGCTCGGTTGCGCCAGGTACTGCTCGGCCAGTTCGCGGCGGGTATCGTCGAGCAGCGTCTGAAAGCTCGTGCCCTCTTCCTGCAGGCGCCGCTGCAAGGTGCGCTGGGACAGATGCAGGGTTTGCGCCACGGTGTCGCGCTTGGGTTCGCCCTGGGGCAACAGGCGACAGAGCACCTGCCGGGCCTTGTGGGTCACCCGGCTTTCGGAAAATCGCGCCAGGTATTCACCGGCAAACCGGTCATGCAGCACCGCCATCGCCTCATTGGCGGTAGGCAGCGGGGCCTCCATGTCTGCCCGTTCGAAGATCAACGCATCGTAGGGCGCATCAAATTCCAGCGGGGCATGGAAGGCTTCCTTGTAGGGCGCAAGGTTCAGCGGCAGCGCGCCCTGGAGCAACACCTTGCGCGGTTGCAGGGTACGTCCGGTCAGCCAGCCGCACAGGCCCAGGGCACAGGCCAGCGAGGCTTCGGCGCTTTGCCGGGTCGGTGGCAGATGGTCGCCGTGCACCGTCAGGATCAGTGCATAACCTTCGGGTAGCAGGCGAAAGCTCAGGTCAGCACTTTCGGCAATGATCCGCTGATAACGCACCAGGCGCTGAAATCCTTCGGCCAGGGTCTGGCTGGACATCAATGCATAGCCGGCGACATGAAAGGACGCCGGGCGCACCACCTTGCCCATGTTCAGGCCAATCGCCGGATTGCCGGACAGCTCGACCGCCAGCTGCCAGAGCCGGGTCATGGAGTCCTGTGGAAAACGCGCATCGGGATCGTCCAGCGCTGCAAAGTCCAGCCCCAGCTGCTGGAACAGGGCCCGGCAATCCAGGCCGTCCATTTCCAGTGCCTTGACAATCCCCATCGCCCAACTTGCAGAAGTCGTTCGTTCGCTCATGGGATTTTCTTACTTGATAAGTCGCGTTTCACGGCCGATTTCCCAAGGATACTAATGTGGCGCCTATTGTCACTGGCCGATGCCAATGATCACTCTAGACTCAATTAAGCTGCCCGTTGCACATCCGCTTGGCCATACCGTCCTTCACAGAGATTGCAGTCGTGGAAAACGTCAGACGATTCAACAGCTTCGCCGAGTTTTACCCCTATTACCTCGACGAACACAGCAACAGCACTTGCCGACGACTGCACTTTATCGGGACCACCCTGGTGATTTTCATTTTTGCCCTGGCCATTGCCAAGGGCGCTTTCCTGTTATTGCTGGCGCTGCCACTGGCCGGCTACAGCTTCGCCTGGGCGGGGCATTTCTTCTATGAGAAGAACCGTCCAGCAACCTTCCAGCACCCGCTCTACAGCCTGCTCGGCGATTTTGTCATGTACCGCGACATGATCGTCGGCAAGGTGCCGTTCTAGGCCCGCCGGGCCATCAAGCCGTCCTGCGCGGCCACTGTGCGCCCGCAGCCAGGCCTTACACTCAGACTCATCCCGGCAAGAGAACAAGAGGATAGCCGATGAATGCCCACGCCCGTTTCACCCACATGAAAGACGGTACGCAGGAAGACTGGAGCATCATCGCGGCCGACTTCAGCGCCTACGCCAAGCAGTTGCCAGGCCGGATCGTGGCGCACCTGAAATTGCTCGAGGGTGATTTTGGCGGTTTTCCCGTGGACCGCTTGACCCACTCCCTGCAAACCGCCAGCCGGGCCTGGCGCGACGGACGTGACGAGGAGTACGTGCTGTGCGCGCTGCTGCACGACATTGGCGACACCCTCGGCAGCTACAACCACCCGGACATTGCCGCGGCCATCCTCAAGCCTTTTGTCAGTGCCGAGAACCTGTGGATGGTGGAACAGCACGGGATCTTCCAGGGCTACTACTTCTTCCATCACCTGGGCATGGACCGACACCTGCGCGAGCAGTTCAGCGAACACCCGCAGTACCGCCAGACTATCGAGTTCTGCGCCAAATACGACGCCGCGGCGTTTGACCCCAGCTATGACACCCTGCCCCTGAGCTTCTTCGAGCCGATGATGGAGCGCTTGTTCGCACACCCAAAAAACTCCATCTACAGCGCGGCGATGGTGTAGGAGCGAGCTTGCTCCGGCGGCGTTCCGACGATAGCGGTGTGTCAGGCCCCCCGGTGATGAATGTGCCGGCCTCATCGCGGGCAAGCCCGCTCCCACAGGGTTTTGGAGGCTCGCGGATTTTTCATACACCCAATCCCGTAGGAGCGAGCTTGCTCCGGGCGGCGTTCCGACGATAGCGGTGTGTCAGGCCCCCTCGGTGGTGAATGTGCCGGCCTCATCGCGGGCAAGCCCGCTCCCACGGAGACTGGGTTGTTTACAGACAACGAGCGGGGTCAGGCCGGTTCGGCGACCTTGATGGCATTGAGTTGGGCCTCGCGCGCCTGGGCATCGGCCAGGCGGTACAGTTCGATCGTGCCGTCCCAGTGTTCGATCAGCGCGGTGCAGGACTCCACCCAATCGCCACAATTGAGGTAGTCCACCTCGCCCACCTTGCGAATCTCGGCGTGGTGGATATGCCCGCACACCACCCCGTGCAGCCCGCGCTTGACGCACTCGTGGGCAATCGCCTGTTCAAAATCGCTGATAAAGCTGACCGCCGTCTTGACCTTGTGCTTGAGGTACGCCGACAACGACCAGTAACCGTAGCCATAGCGGGCACGCCAGTGGTTGAGCCAGCGGTTGAGGGTCAGGGTGAGTTCGTAGGCCCAGTCCCCGAGGAACGCCAACCAGCGGTGATAACGGGTAATCACGTCGAACTGATCACCATGGATCACCAACAGATGCCGCCCATCGGCCGTGACGTGGATCGCCTCGTCCACCAACTGGATATTGCCCAGGATCAACCGGGAGTAGCGCCGCAGGAACTCGTCGTGATTGCCGGTGACATAGATCACCTCGGTCCCACGCTTGCTCATGGTCAGCAGGCGCCGGATTACGTTGGTGTGCGCCTGGGGCCAGTACATGCCACTGCGCAGCTTCCAGCCATCGATGATGTCGCCGACCAGGTACACCTTGTCGGCGTGATAGCCCTTGAGAAACTGCGACAGATGCTCGGCCTGACAATCCCGAGTGCCCAGGTGCACATCGGAGATCCATAAGGTGCGCACGCGTTGTTTACGGCTGGGCTTGGCGAGTTCGGCACGGGTCATGGGCAACCTCTGCGAGAGTTTTCGCAAGCTTGCACCGCAGCGATTAATGGCCCATGACACAAATACGCCAATCCGATGACAGCCCGGAACAGGACCCAGCCGGTGTAAACTGCGGTCCTGCCCAGGAGACCGTGATGAGACCGATCCTCACGCTACGCCAATACAGCCACGACCTGATCGTCCACAGCCACGACCACGCACAACTGGTGTTCGGCCTGTCGGGCGCACTCGATTTCGAGGTCGGCGGCCAGGGCAGCCAAGTGCAGCAACAGAGTTTTGTGGTGATCCCCCAAGGCGCCCACCATGCCTGCGGCAGCCCGAAAGGCAGCCGCTGCCTGGTGCTCGACGTGCCAAGTGAACAATGGCTGGTGCAATCGTTGGGTGAGCACGCCGAGGCCAGTCGGCGCCTGCTCGACACCCCGGGCCGGCTGCCGCTCGATGCCGGGCAGAGCCAACTGGTGAGCTGGCTGGCCAGCAGTCCGGTGCAGGATCCGCTGATTGCCCAGCAAGGCGCGATTTTGCTATTGGCCAGTCTCAACAGTGCGGCGCCACACCAGGTCGCCAGCAAACGCTTGCCCTACGCCGCCCTCAATGGGCACATCGACCAGTACGCCGCCTACCCGCTGCAAGTCGCTGACCTGGCCCGAATCGCAGGATTGTCCAGCGCCCGGCTGCATGCCCGGTTCGTCGCCGAGTGCGGGCAGACCCCGATGGACTATATCCGCAGTCGGCGCCTGCATATCGCGGTCAAGTTGCTGCGCGAAACCGCGCTGCCCATCGGTGAGGTCGCCTGCCGGGTCGGCTATGCCTCGCAAAGCGCGTTCGCCGCTGCGGTGCTGCGCGAATTCGGCTCATCCCCCGGCGCGTTGCGACGCACGGTGAACGAACGCTAGGCTGGCGCTAGAAAACGCGAGTCTGGCGACAGACAGCCCCGCACCTGGCGCGCTTCAATAGCACGACTGCGTTCTTCTGTTTAAGGATTGAAATGACTCCCCGTTCCGCCCTTGGCGCCCTGCACATCGGTGCACTGATGTTTGGCCTGACCGGTGTCCTCGGCAAACTCGCCGCCGCCTCCCCCGCCATCATCGTCTTCGGCCGCGCGACCTTTGCCGTGCTCGCCCTGGCATTTTTTGCGCGGTTCGCCAGCAGCACCGGCTGGCGCCAACTGCAGGCCCGGGATCTGCGCCGCCTGTTGCTCAGCGGCCTGTTGCTGGCCGGGCACTGGGTGAGTTTCTTCATTGCGGTCAAGGTTGCCGGCGTGGCGATTGCCACCCTGGGTTTCGCCAGCTTCCCGGCGTTTACCGTGATCCTCGAAGGGCTGATTTTCCGCGAACGGATTCGCCTCAACGAAATCCTCCTGGTGCTGCTGGTGAGCATCGGCCTGGTGTTGGTGACCCCGGATTTCGACCTGGCCAGCCAAGCCACCAGCGGCCTGCTCTGGTCGGTGGCATCCGGCTTGCTGTTCTCCTTGCTGTCGCTGACCAACCGCGCCAGCGCCGGGCGCATTCCGCCGGTGCAGGCGGCCCTGTGCCAGAACGTGGTGGTTGCGTTGTGCCTGTTGCCGGTGGCCGCGCCGGGGCTGAGCGAAGTTCGCGCCCTCGACTGGCTGTGGATCGGCCTGCTCGGGGTGTTCTGCACCGGCCTGGCCCATAGCCTGTTCGTCGCCAGCCTGGCGGTGATCAAGGCACGCACGGCGGCGGTGGTGTTTGCCCTGGAGCCGGTCTACGGGATCAGCGTGGCCTGGCTGCTGTTCAACGAAAACCCCAGCCTGCGCATGCTCCTGGGAGGCGCGCTGATCATTATCGCCATCGTCGCCTCCAGCCTGCTGGGCAGCCGCAGCACCGGCCCCAAGCCCCGCCAAGTGGCGAGTGCCCAGTGAGCGTCGCGCTCAACTGCGATCGTTGTGGCCCAGGTCGCGCTGCGGATCGATCTGGTCGCGCAGCCGCTGCTTTAGTACCTTGGCTTCGGGGAAACCGCCGTCAGCCTTGCGCTCCCAGATCTGCACGTCGTCACAGGTAATCTGGAACACCCCGCCGGTGCCGGGCACCAACGACACTTTGCCCAGCTCGTCACTGAAGGTGCTGAGCAGTTCCTGAGCCAGCCAGGCGGCGCGCAGCAGCCATTGGCATTGCGTGCAATAGGTGATGACCACTTCCGGTTTACGGGCAGACATGGTTTGCGAGACTCCTGAGTTCGATGGCGTCGCTATAATAGCCGCCTTTACCGCTCACCCGAGATACCCGATGCGCCGCCTGCTGTCCTGCCTGCTTCTGTGTTTACTGCCCTTGTGCGTCGTGGCGGCTGAAAACCCACGACCGAAAATCGGCCTGGTCCTGTCCGGCGGCGCTGCTCGCGGGCTGGCCCACATTGGGGTGCTCAAGGCGCTGGAAGAACAAGGTATCCATATTGATGCCATCGCCGGCACCAGCATGGGCGCGGTGATCGGTGGGCTGTATGCCTCAGGGTACAAGGTCGATGAGCTGGAAAAACTGGCGCTGGGGATTGACTGGCAACAGGCGCTGTCGGACGCCCCGCCGCGGGCCGACGTGCCGTTTCGACGCAAACAGGACGACCGCGATTTCCTGGTCAAACAGAAACTGAGCTTTCGCGACGACGGCAGCCTCGGCCTGCCTCTGGGCGTGATCCAGGGGCAGAACCTGGCACTGCTGCTGGAAAGCCTGCTGGCCCACGCCAGTGATACCCGTGACTTCGACAAGCTGCCGATTCCGTTCCGCGCCGTGGCCACCGACATTGCCAGTGGTGAAAAGGTGGTGTTCCGCAAGGGCCACCTGCCCCAGGTGATCCGCGCGAGCATGTCGATCCCGGCGGTGTTCGCCCCGGTCGAACTCGACGGCCGGCTGCTGGTGGACGGTGGCATGACCGACAATATCCCGCTGGACGTGGCCCGCGAGATGGGCGTCGATATCGCCATCGTGGTCGACATCGGCACCCCGCTGCGCAGCCGTAAACAACTGACAACCGTGGTCGATGTGCTGAACCAGTCGATCACCCTGATGACCCGCAGCAACTCCGAAGAACAACTGGCGACCCTGCACCCCGATGATGTGCTGGTCCAGCCGGCCCTGGCCAGCTTCGGCGTGACCGACTTCGGCAAGGCCCAGGAAATGATCGACGCCGGTTACCGCGCCACGCGCATCCTCGATGCCCGCCTGGCCCGCCTGCGCCCCACTGACACAGTGGATGCCGAACTGACGGCCGCCCGCGCACCCGGTCAGCGCACCCCGATCATTACCGCGATCAAGGTCGAAAACGATTCGAAAGTCGGCGATGACGTGATCCGCTACTACATCCGCCAGCACATCGGCGAACCACTGGACATGGGCCGGCTACAGACCGACATGGGCACCCTGTATGGCCTGGATTACTTCGAGCAGGTGCAGTACCGGGTGGTCCACAAGGGCGCGGACAACACCCTGGTGATCCGTGCGCGCGGCAAGCGCACCGGCACCGACTACCTGCGCCTGGGGCTGAACCTGTCCGACGACATGGAAGGCGACAGCGCCTTCAACATCGGCGCCAGTTACCGCATGAACGGCATCAACCGCCTCGGCGCCGAGTGGCTGACCCGGGTGCAGATCGGCGACCAGCAGGAGCTGTACAGTGAGTTCTATCAACCCCTGGACGTGGGCTCGCGCTACTTCATTGCGCCTTATGCGGCGATCGAGTCGCAGAACGTCGACGCCATCCTCGACAACGACCCGGTGGCCGAGTATCGCCTGGAGCGCTACGGCTTTGGCCTGAACGTGGGGCGGCAGATCGGCAACAGTGGCGAGATCCGCCTGGGGGTCGGCGAGGCCTGGGGCAAGGCGGACGTGCGTATCGGCGACCAGGACCTGCCCAGCGAAAGCTTCAATGAAGGGTTCTATGAGCTCAAGTACTCGTTCGACTCGCTGGATAATGTCTACTTCCCCCACGCGGGTGAAGACATCGGCCTGTCATTCCGTGAGTTCGAGCCGGAACTGGGCTCGGACCAGCGCTATCGCCAGTGGGAGTTCAAACTGGACAAGGCCTTGAGTTTCGGCCCGGACACCTACATCCTCGGCGGTCGCTACGGACGCACCCTGGACCAGGCCAATGTGGTGACTTCCAGCTTCCTGCTGGGCGGTGCGCGGCAACTGTCGGGCTTTCGCGAGGACTCGATCTCCGGCCAGAACGTCAGCCTGGCCCGGGCAGTCTATTACCGGCGCCTGACCCCGCGCGCCTACCTGCCACTGGACTTCCCGCTGTACGCCGGCGGCTCGCTGGAACGCGGCCGGGCGTGGAACAACGACAACGAGTTCGACAGCGGCTACATCAACGCCGTCAGCATATTCCTGGGGTTTGATACGCCACTGGGGCCGCTGAACTTCAGCTACGGGTTCAACGACGATGACGAACAGGCGATCTACATGAACCTGGGGCAGACCTTCTAATCAGGAGCGGGTGCCCCGGGCCTCAGGGTTTTTCCAGGTTTGCCAGGATGCGCCCGTGGACACGCATGCACAAAGCCAGATCGGCTTCGTCCACGCCCTCGAACAGTTCCTGGCGCAGTGCGTTGGCGATGGTTTCGATTTGTTCGATCAACGGGCGGGCGGTGTCACACAGGACAATTTTTTTCGCCCGGCGGTCTTCCACCACTGCCTGGCGCTGCACCAGCCCCTGGCTTTCCAGGCTGTCGAGCAGTCGGGCCAGGGTGGGACCTTCAACACCCACGCTTTGTGCCAATTCCCGCTGGGTCGGCGCGTCTTCGAAACGGGCCAGGTGCAGCAGCACCAACCAGCGCGCCTGGGACAGACCGAGCCCGGCAAGGCGGCGATCCAGTTCGGCGCGCCAGCCACGAGACATTTGCGCCAACTGCATGCCAAAACGGTGTTGTTCGGTTAACGACATAAAGAACTCATGATTAGACTGAAATAGGGTGAAACTAATTATTAGTCAGCTAAGCATGACCCTTGATACGAAGCAAGGGTGACTCTGTACTGAATCGTTACATCTTGCGAAGTGCTGCTCAGATCTCGAATTCCGACTGCAAGGCCGCCCGGACGCAGTACAGGACACCCTCAGGCACCCGACCGACAAACAACGGTGCGATCTCTGCCACCGGCGGCAATTCGCCCTCGCCGTCGAGGAACGCGTCCTGGATTTCGCCCAACAGGTCTTCGGGCAGATCCAGTGCCTGCTCCAGGGACAACTGCTGTTTGCCAATGGCTTCCGCCAGCAGGGTATAGACGTTTTTCTCCGAACATTGCAGTTGGCCGGCAATCTGCAGCGGGGTCATGCCCGCGCGTGCCAGGGTGATCAGTTCGTGGCGCAGGTCGGCCACCACTTTCGGCGCCTCCGCCTGGCCGCCGAGCACTTCGAGGAACGCCTCGCCATAACGCTCGAGCTTGCGGGCACCGACCCCGCTGACCCGGGCCATTTCCGCCAGGGTACCGGGCTGGCTGCGAAGCATTTCCAGCAGGGTCGAGTCCGGGAAGATGACATAGGGCGGCACGCCATGCTCTTCGGCGAGTTTGCGCCGCAGGGCGCGCAAGGCTTCCCACTGTTCGCGCTCTTCGCCGCGTACCAGTTGGCTGGCATGGCTGGAGCTGCTCTTGGCGGTGGTTTGCGGTTTCAGGTCGCGGCGCAGCTCCAGGGTCACTTCGCCCTTGAGCAGCGGTCGGCAACTGTCGCTCAGGCGCAGGCCGCCGTAGCCTTCGAGGTCGATGTCGGCCAGGCCACGGGCCACCAGTTGGCGGAACAACGAGCGCCACTCGCCTTCCGCCCGCCCCTTGCCGACGCCAAACACCGACAGGTGTTGATGCCCGGCGCCGCGGACCTTCTCGTTGTCCTTGCCCAGCAGCACCTCCACCAGATGGCCGACGCCATAACGCTGGCCAGTCCGGTAGATGGCCGACAGCGCCTGGCGCGCCGGTTCGGTGGCGTCCCAGGTTTGCACGCCGTCGACGCAGTTGTCGCAGTGACCGCAGGGTTGCGGCATGTCTTCGTCGAAGTAGGCCAACAGGGTCTGCCGGCGGCAGCGGGTCTCTTCACACAGCGAGAGCATGGCATCGAGCTTGTGCTGTTCCAGGCGCTTGTGACGCTCGTCGCCCTCGGAGTTCTGCAGCATTTGCTTGAGCATCACCACGTCCTGCAGGCCGTAGGCCATCCAGGCATCTGCCGGCAGGCCATCACGGCCGCCACGACCGGTTTCCTGGTAGTACGCTTCGAGGGACTTGGGCAAGTCCAGGTGCGCGACGAACCGCACGTTGGGCTTGTCGATACCCATGCCGAACGCCACGGTCGCGACCATGATCAGGCCTTCCTCGTTGAGGAAGCGCTTCTGGTTATGGGCTCGGGTTTCGTTGGGCAGGCCGGCGTGATACGGCAGCGCCGGGAAGCCCTGCTCACTGAGGAACACCGCCACTTCGTCGACTTTCTTGCGCGACAGGCAGTAGACGATGCCGGCATCGCTGCGGCGTTCAGCGAGGAACGCCAGCAACTGCTTGCGTGGCTGCTCCTTGGGGACGATGCGGTAGAAGATGTTCGGTCGGTCGAAGCTCGACAGGAATCGTTCGGCGTTCTGCAAATGCAGACGGTCGACGATTTCTTCGCGGGTGCGCTTGTCGGCGGTGGCCGTCAGGGCGATACGCGGGACGTTGGGGAACAGTTCGGCCAACTGGCCCAGCTGCAAGTACTCGCGGCGGAAGTCGTGGCCCCATTGCGACACACAGTGGGCTTCGTCGATAGCGAACAGGGCGATTTCCAGGCTCTGCAGGAAGGCCAGCATCCGCGGCTGGACCAGGCGTTCCGGCGCCAGGTAGAGCATCTTCACTTCGCCACGCTTGATCCGCGTCGCCAGGTCACGCTGCTGCTCGGCGCTCAAGGTGGAGTTGAGTGACGCCGCGGCCACACCCAGCTCTTCCAGGGTGGCGACTTGATCGTCCATCAGGGCGATCAACGGCGAAACCACCACTGCCAACCCTTCGCGCAACAGGGCCGGGACCTGGAAACACAAGGACTTGCCGCCACCGGTAGGCATCAGGACCAGGGCGTCGCCACCACTGGCCACGCGCTCAATAATGGCACCCTGGCGGCCACGGAAACTGTCGTAGCCGAAGATGTCCTTGAGGACGCGTTGAGCCTGTTCGAGCATGGAAAACTCCGATGGGTGCTGAATATCCCTGGATGCAGGCTGGATCAAAACACCGAGTAGTTCACGGACAGATCCGTTAGCGGATTTGTCCGCAGTGCGCGGGCAGCTGCAGGGCATGCAAAACGCGCGAGTATACCCGAGCCCTGCCCGGCAATGGACACCACTGACGAATAGCTGCCTTTGATCGCCCCGTATCCTTATCCAGCAGCTGCCGATTGTGGGCAAATCCGCCGCGCGGCTGGCCTGAGCGCTCAAGAACGCCTAGAATTGTTCATCGTATATTCCCAAGGTAGCCCCCCTAATGTCCTTCGCTGAGCAACTAACCCGCCTGCAAGCCTTCCTCGACGCCGACGAGCTGCATGACGAGGCGCTGGACTACGTGGCCGCCCACGGCTATCTGACCGCCCTGTCGATCTGTTCGGAAACCGTGCCGGACCGCGAATGGATCGACGCCCTGTTTGCCGAAGAACCGCACTACAGCAGCGACGCCCAGCGCGAAGAAATCGAAGCGACCTTGCTGGCCCTCAAGGCCCACATCGCTCGCCAGCTGGCGGCCGATGAAGAATTCGAGCTGCCGTGCGACCTCGACCTCGGCGAAGAGCCGGACGACTCCGACCTGCGCGGCTGGTGCATCGGTTTCATGGAAGGGGTGTTCCTGCGCGAAGAAGCCTGGTTCGAAACCGCCGAAGACGAAGTCAGCGAAATGCTCCTGCCAATCATGGTCGGTTCGGGTCTGTTCGACGAGCAGCCGGAGTTCTCCGACATCGCCGCCGACGCCAACCTGATGGACGACATGATCGTCCAGATCCCGGAAGCCCTGACCGCGCTGTACCTGCTGTGCAACGCCCCTGACGAAAAACCGGCGATCCTCAAGCCTCGTCACCACTGAGTCCCTGCCTGTGGCTGATCCCATAGGCAACCGCTCCCTGATGCTGCGCTACGTGCTCCTGGCCATCGGCTGGTTGAGCGTAGCGTTGGGAGTGATCGGCATCTTCCTGCCTGTCCTGCCCACCACCCCGTTCCTGCTGCTGGCGGCCGCCTGTTTTGCCCGCAGTTCGCCGCGTTTCTACCAGTGGCTGGTGCAGCACCCGCGCCTCGGCCCCTGGATCCGCGACTACCTGGACGGCAATGGTATTCCCCTCAAGGGCAAGGTCTACGCCATTGGCCTGATGTGGTTGAGCATCGGCCTGTCGTGCTACCTGGTGCCCCTGCCGTGGGCTCGTGGCTTCATGCTGACCAGCGCGGTGCTGGTGACGGTGTACATCCTGCGCCAGAAAACCCTGCCCAGGACCTGAGCCCGCCCCGCGGAAAATATCGCCTAGACTTCACCCATCTGCATTTGAGCAGCCAGACATGTCCCGCAGTCGGCGTCGCCCAGGATGGTCAACGCTCCGACTTTGGCTCGGCGGATGGCTGCTGTTGAGCGTTTTTTGGCTGACAGGGCCAGGCAATGTCCGGGCGAACTGGAATTTCGCCCAGATCCTGCAAACGGCCGAGCAACGCTACGGCCCTCTGGGCAGCGCCCAGGGACGGATCGAGGCATGGAACCAGATGCTGCAAGGCGAAACCCGACAACCCGAACGTGAGCAGCTGACCGCCGTCAATCGCTTCTTCAACCAGCAATTGAGCTTTCGCGACGACACTCGCATCTGGCGCCAGACTGATTATTGGGCAACCCCCATCGAATCCCTGGTCAAGGGTGCCGGCGACTGCGAAGACTACGCCCTGGCCAAGTATTTCAGCCTGCGCAACCTCGGCGTGCCCAGTGAAAAACTGCGCATTACCTACGTCAAGGCCCTGACCCGCAATCAGGCGCACATGGTGCTGACCTACTACGCCACCCCCAGCGCCGACCCGCTGGTGCTCGACAACCTGATCAGCGACATCCGCCCCGCCTCGAACCGCAAGGACCTGCTGCCGGTGTACGCCTTCAATGCCGAAGGCCTGTACATGCCGGGGGCGGACGGCGGCAAACGCAAAGGCGACGCCAAGCGCCTGTCACGCTGGCAGGATGTGCTGCAGAAGATGCAGGCCGAAGGTTTTGCCGTGGGCGACGGCTAACATCGCCGATCAACAAGGAGCGTCCTATGTCGCTACTCAAACAGTTGTTCCTGGCCATCTGCCTGTTCTTGCTGGTGGCCTTCAGCGGCAGTTTTTTTGTCAGCCTGGAGAGCTCGCGCGAGCAGATGCTCGGTCAATTGCGCTCCCACGCCCAGGACGCCGCCACGGCGCTCGGCCTGTCTCTGACCAGCCAGGTGGACGACCCGGCGATGATCGAGTTGATGGTCAGCTCGATTTTTGACAGCGGCTACTTCGCCAGTATCCGGGTGGTCAACATCGAGGACGAGCAACTGCTAGTCGAGCGCACCAGCGCGGCCACAACCCAAGGAGTGCCCCACTGGTTCGTCAGGCTGGTCGACCTGCGCCCCCAGGGCGGTGACGCGCTGATCATGCGCGGCTGGGAACAGGTAGCCCGGGTCGAAGTGCAGAGCAACCCGCAGTTTGCCCTGGCCAAACTCTGGGACAGCAGCCTCGGCAGCCTGCTCTGGTTGCTGCTGTGTGGCTTGCTCAGCGCGGTGTTCGGCGGCTGGCTGCTGCGCCGCCAATTGCGCCCGCTCGACACCCTGGTGACCCAGGCGCAGGCCATCAGTAACCGGGAGTTCCTCAGTACCGCCAGACTGCCCAGGACCCCGGAGCTCAAGCGCGTCATGCTGGCGATGAACCAGATGGTCGAGAAACTCAAGGGCCTGTTTGCCGAAGAAGCGGCGCGCAGTGAAAAACTGCGCGCCGAGTCCTATCAGGACAACCTCACCGGGCTGGCCAACCGACGCTTGCTCGACGAACAACTGGCCGAGCGCCTGCTGGTCACCGAGCAAAGCAGCGCCGGTCACCTGCTGATGTTCCGGATCAATGACCTGGCCGGTCTCAACCAACGCCTGGGCGGGCAGCACACCGATGCGCTGATCACCACCATCGGCCAACTGCTCAAACGCCTGACCCAGTCACCCGAGCGGCGGGCCTGGTTGGCCGCACGCAACCGTGGCGGCGAGTTCAGCCTGCTGACCCCAGGGCTGGACAGCCAGGAAGCGGCACGCCTGGCCGGGGAAATCAGTGCCACCCTGGAAAACCTGCGCCTCACGGGTGCCAGCGATTGCATGCCCGTCGCGCACCTGGGCGTGGTGCCCTTTGTCCCCGGCGAGCGCACCAACAGCGTGCTGATGCGCCTGGATCAGGCGCTGACCCAGGCGCAACTGCAACCGGAACGGCCGTGGGTGTACCTGGCACAGTCCAGCGCCCCGCAGCACCAGACCCAGCACGACTGGCGCAGCTGGATCGACGACGCCCTGAGCCACGGCAAGCTGCAACTGTACTTTCAACCGGTGGTGCAATGCGCCGACACCCGCCAGGTGTTGCATCACAAAGTCCTCGCGCGCCTGCTCGACCCGCAAGGCGAAGCCATTGCCGCCGGGCACTTCCTGCCCTGGATCGAACGCCTGGGCTGGGCCGCACGCTTTGACCTGGCGATGCTCGAACACACCCTCGAGCACCTTGCCGAACATCGCCAGCCGCTGGCCCTGAGCCTGTCCGGCAGCACCCTGCGCGACCCCGCACAGTTGCGCATCATCCAGGACACCCTCAATGCCCTGCCGGACCTGGCGCCGTTGCTGACCCTGGAAATCGACGAACACCAACTGCCACCGCCCGACGCCCTGCGCCAGTTGTGCCTGAGCCTGCGCGACACGGGTTATCGCATCGGCCTGCAGCACTTCGGCGGCAGCTTCAGCCAGATCGGCAACCTGACTCAACTGGGCCTGGCCTACCTGAAGGTCGACGGCAGCTACATCCGCGCCATCGATGAGCAAAGCGACAAGCGCCTGTTCATCGAAGCCATCTACCGCGCCACCCACAGCATCGACCTGCCGCTGATTGCCGAACGGGTCGAGACCCAAGGCGAACTGCAAGCGCTCAAGGAACTAGGGCTGTTTGGCGCGATGGGCCGATTGATCGGGCACCCGCAACCGTTGTGAGGGGGATCGAGAGCCCAGGAGTGCTCACTCCTGGACCCTCGCTTGCGCTCAGACCGTATCGACCTTCAACGAATGGTCGTTGAGCATGCCGTTGATGATGGTCGCCGTATCATGCCCACTGGCGATCACCCCGCCGGCCCCCGGCGTGACGCCATAATGCTCGGCCAGGTTGACGCCCGCCAGGTCGATGGTCTGGGTCGAAGGCGCACCGATCGTGGCCTTGACGTCGATGCTGGTGAGCAGTGACGCACCGCTGCCGGTGACGCTGAAGTGCAGGTAATCATCCAGCGAGGACGCGGTGGCGGCTTCACCTTGCAGCAGTTGCGACAGGTCGAGCTTGTCGGTGCCCAGGGTGAAGTCGGTGACCACGTCGTGCCCGCTGTTGCCGTGTAACCACTGGAAGGTATCGGCCCCTCCGCCGCCAGTCAGGGTGTTGTTGCCCAGGCCGCCGGTCAGGGTATTGGCGTTGCTGTTACCGATCAGGGTGTCGTCGAACGTCGAACCGATCAGGTTCTCGATCCCCGTCAGGGTATCCAGGCCCGCCCCGCCCGTGTTCTGCGCCCCGAGCAAGCCGAGGTTGACCACCACCCCGGCGCTGGCATGGGCGTAGCTGGCGGTGTCGATGCCATCACCGCCGTCCAGCAGGTCGCTGCCCAGGCCACTGAACAACAGGTCGTTGCCGGCCCCGCCATGCAACTGGTTATTGCCGTTGCCGGCGGTGAGCACATCATTGCCGTCGCCGGCATTCAGCAAGTTGTCGCCGCCACCGGCCAGCAGCACGTCGTCGCCGGCAGTGCCGGTCAGGGTATGCCCTGCCTGGTAGGAGATACCGACGGAGGCCGAGTCGCTACCGCCGTGGTTGTCGCTGGCGGTATAGCTACCGACAAAGTCCGGCGAACTTTCATGGGCGCCGGCGTAGTTGACCGTCAGGTCCAACTGATAGTTTTCCGCGGCATTGACGTGGCTGCCGCTGCTATTGCTGAGGTTGCTCACGTGGATGCGGTAGGTGCCGTCCTCGGCGGCGTTGAGGGTGCTGTGATTGTCGATGCCGAGGAACCCGCCACCGTTGAGCGAGTACTCCAGACTGATGTGCCCCGCCGCCAGGTTGTGGTCCAGGTTGAGGGTCTCGCCCTTTTTCAGGGTGACGGTGATGAAGTCCTCATCGTTGGCATTGCCGTTGCTGACCTGGCCCAGGTAACCACTGATCACCAGCAGTGCGGTCATCGCGGCGGTGTCCGCCGCGAAGGCACTGCGCACATCCGCCAGGTTCCGGTTGCCGAAGTTGTTCTGGTGGCCAGCGAAGTTGATCGCGCCGCTGCCGGTAAAGTCCTCGCCCTTGGCAATCCAGCCCGTAT
The DNA here is from genome assembly GCF_044743405.1 of Pseudomonas sp. NPDC087626. Classification (NCBI taxonomy): domain Bacteria; kingdom Pseudomonadati; phylum Pseudomonadota; class Gammaproteobacteria; order Pseudomonadales; family Pseudomonadaceae; genus Pseudomonas; species Pseudomonas sp. NPDC087626. Next base: position 37,272 of record NZ_JBIUWJ010000038.1, on the reverse strand, counting down.
TGAACGTGGTGGGCGTGGCGCTCAGGCGGTCGCCATTGGCGTCCGTGTCATTGGCCAGCAAGCCTTCAACCGGTACCGCAAGGTGTTTCGACAGGACGTTGGTGATCACCTGGTCATCAACCGCCACCGGCGCCGCGTTCGGCAGGATGTTGATGGTCAGGGTGCGGCTGGCCAGGTCGCCTTCGTAGTCACTGGCGGTGAAGGCAATCTGCTCGGTGAGCACCACTGAGGTGGTGGTCTGCGAGGTGTAGGTGAACTCGCCCGTGTCGAGGTTGATCACCAGGGTGCCGCCCTTGGTGGTGGCAATGCTCAGGCTGTTGTCCAGGGTGTTGAAGGTGCCGCGATTGAAGCCTTCGAGCACCGTCAGCGCGCCCTTGTGGTTGTCGCCGGTGGGATCGAAGCTGTAGGTGGTGCCCTCGATGATGATGGTCTTGATAAAGCCGCCATCGGCGCCAAAACTACCGCCCTCACCCATCAGCAAGCCGCTGATCGGCGCACCACCCACGGTGCCGGACAGCACCGCGTTGAGCTGGTTGAGGTCAGTGACTACTTGCGCATTGGTGTTGACATGGTTGCTGCCGTCATAGGCCAGCGGGTTGAGGTTGCCACTGCTGACACCGTCGCCCAGGCCGATCGCATAGTTCTTGATCCCGTTGGCCTCGAGAAAAGCCTTCCAGGCGGCCTCGTCCGACGGATCGGTTTCCCAGCCTTCGTTGGGTTTACCGTCGGAGAAGAAGTAGCCGACGTTTTGTGCCCCGGCCAGTTTGCCTTCGGTGATGAACGCCAGCTTGGCCGCAGCCAGGGCGTCGTCGTAGTTGGTCCCGCCGTCGGCATGCAGGGTGGAAATGATCCATTTGGCGGTGGCCACGTCGACCCAGATCGAAGTCTGCTCGGTGGCGCTGCTGCTGAAGGTGACGATCTGCACTTTCACGTCACCCATGGCATCGTACTTGTCGAGCAAGGCGCTGATGGCCTGCTTGGCCAGGTCCATGCGCGACAGCCCCGAGACACCGGAGTGGTCGGCCATGCTGCCGGACACATCGATCACCAGCAGCAGGTTGGAGTCGATCCCCACCGCCGTAACCGAACGCTCGGAGTGCTGGGCCCGGGGCACGTCATCGACGATGTTGACCACCACGCTGCTGGTGGCGGTATTGCCCAGGGCATCGGTGACCTTGTAGGTGAAGCTTTCGGTGAGGATGTTCGGCCCGTCGTTGCCCCCGGCGGTTTTCGGAGCCGAAGTCAGGGTGTAGGTGTAGGTGCCATCGGGGTTGAGCAGGATTTGCCCATAGGTGCCGGTAGCGCTGCCCACCAGGGTGTAGGTGAGTGTCCCGCTGCCTCCGCTGACCGAGCCGACCAACGAACCGTGGGCGGTTTCGCCAGTTGACGTCGGGTCGCTGCCGATGACCAGGCCGGGGGCCAGGTCCTGGCCGTCCTGGCTGAGGTCCAGGGCTTTTTCGTAGACCGTCAGGCAGGCGTCGACGCAAGCGATCAACCCACTGTCGGTGACATTGATGGTGATCGTGGTGGTGCTTTCGTCGCCATCGCCATCGCGGATGGTGTAAGTGAACACGTCCGTTGCCCCGGGCGGGCAGACCCCGTTCGCGGTGCTGTGGTAGACCGCATTGCCGGCGGCATCCAGCGTCAAGTAGCCGTAGGCACCCTGGATCTGATCGCCCAGGCCACCGAGGGCCGAGGTCGCCGTATTGCCACCCGCCCGCACACCGATCACCGCACCGCCCGTGGCAGCTCCGTCGGCGCCATTGACGTCGTTGCCGAGCACCGAAATGTTCACTGTCGCGCCCTCGCCCACCGTGGCGCTATCGGGGCTGGCGGTTGGCAGGTCATCGACGATGTTGACGTCCAGCGTATCGCTGGCGGTGGTGCCATTGCTGTCGGTCACGGTCACCGTGAAGTGTTCGCTGAGGCTGTTGGCACCATTGGCCGTCGGGTGGTCCTCATTGTCGTTGAGGGTATAGCTGTAGCTCACCACGCCGCTCGCCGAATCGTAGCCGGTGATGGTCAGGGTGTTGCCCAGCAGGGTAGTGAAGGTTTGCGGGAAGCCAGCGATGAGGCCACCGCTCACCACATTGATCCCGCCCACGGTCAGGGTCTGCACGCCGTCCAGCGCGGTGACGGTGAAGGTGCCGCTTTGGGTCAGTGCCGGAGTGCCTGGAGTCGAGCCGTCGCTGAGGGCTTTTTCATAGACCGTAAGTTCTCCGCCGCACACGTTCAGGCCGTCGATCACTACCGGATCGTCATTGTTGTGCACGGTCAGGGTCAAGGTCGCGGTGCTGGTGTCGCCGTCGGCGTCGGTCAGGGTGTAGGTGAAGGTTTCGTGCGCATCGGCCTTGAGCGCCAGGAATGCCGGGCTGGTCGGGTCGACGGTGTAGGTATAGGAACCGTCCGCCGCCAAGACCAATTGGCCATAGGCGCCTGCCAACGTGCCGGCCGTCACCGGACCAGTGATCACTCGGTCGGCGCCTTGCACGTCGTTGTCCAGCACATTGCCGGTGAGGACCGTGTGCAGTTCCGTGGCGGTCACGGCGTTGCCGTCATCCTTGGCCTGCGGCACGTCGTCGACGATGTTGACGTCCAATGAGTCGCTGGCGGTGGTGCCATTGCTGTCGGTGACCGTGACGGTGAACGACTCGCTGAGGCTGTTGGTGCCGTTGGCGGTGGGATGAGCTTCGTTGTCGTTGAGAGTGTAGCTGTAGCTCACCACCCCGCTCGCCGCGTCATAGCCGGTGATGGTCAGGGTGTTGCCCAGCGCAGTGGTGAAGGTTTGTGGGAAGCCGACGGTGACGCCCGCGGTCACCACGTTGATCCCGCCCACGGTCAGGGTCTGCACGCCGTCCAGCGCGGTGACGGTGAAAGTGCCGCTTTGGGTCAGTGCCGGTGTGCCTGGGGTCGAGCCGTCGCTGAGGGCTTTTTCATAAACCGTCAGCTCCCCGCCCAGGACCTTGAGGCCGTCGATCAATATTGGGTCGTCGTTGTTGTGCACGGTCAGGGTCAAGGTCGCGGTGCTGGTGTCGCCGTCGGCGTCGGTCAGGGTGTAGGTGAAGGTTTCGTGCGCATCGGCCTTGAGCGCCAGGAATGCCGGGCTGGTCGGGTCGACGGTGTAGGTATAGGAACCGTCCGCCGCCAAGACCAATTGGCCATAGGCGCCTGCCAACGTGCCGGCCGTCACCGGACCAGTGATCACTCGGTCGGCGCCCTGCACATCGTTGTCCAGCACATTGCCGGAGAGGACCGTGTGCAGTTCAGTGGCGGTCACGGCGTTGCCGTCATCCTTGGCCTGCGGCACGTCGTCGACGATGTTGACGTCCAATGAGTCGCTGGCGGTGGTGCCATTGCTGTCGGTGACCGTGACGGTGAACGACTCGCTGAGGCTGTTGGTGCCGTTGGCGGTTGGGTGGTTTTCGTTGTCGTTGAGGGTGTAGCTGTAGCTCACCACCCCGCTCGCCGCGTCATAGCCGGTGATGGTCAGGGTGTTGCCCAGCGCAGTGGTGAAGGTTTGCGGGAAGCCGGCGGTGACGCCCGCGGTCACCACGTTGATCCCGCCCACGGTGAGGGTCTGCACGCCGTCCAGCGCGGTGACGGTAAAGGTGCCGCTTTGGGTCAGTGCCGGTGTGCCTGGGGTCGAGCCGTCGCTGAGGGCTTTTTCATAGACCGTCAGCTCCCCGCCCAGGACCTTGAGGCCATCGATCAATACTGGGTCGTCGTTGTTGTGCACGGTCAGGGTCAAGGTCGCGGTGCTGGTGTCGCCGTCGGCGTCGGTGAGGGTGTAGGTGAAGGTTTCGTGGGCATCGGCCTTGAGCGCCAGGAATGCCGGGCTGGTCGGGTCGACGGTGTAGGTATAGGAACCGTCCGCCGCCAAGACCAATTGGCCATAGGCGCCTGCCAACGTGCCAGCCGTCACCGGACCAGTGATCACTCGGTCGGCGCCCTGAACATCGTTGTCCAGCACATTGCCGGTGAGGACCGTGTGCAGTTCAGTGGCGGTCACGGCGTTGCCGTCATCCTTGGCCTGCGGCACGTCGTCGACGATGTTGACGTCCAGCGAGTCGCTGGCGGTGGTGCCATTGCTGTCAGTGACCGTGACGGTGAACGACTCGCTGAGGCTGTTGGTGCCGTTGGCGGTGGGGTGAGCTTCGTTGTCGTTGAGGGTGTAGCTGTAGCTCACCACCCCGCTCGCCGCGTCATAGCCGGTGATGGTCAGGGTGTTGCCCAGCGCAGTGGTGAAGGTTTGCGGGAAGCCGGCGGTGGCGCCCGCGGTCACCACGTTGATCCCGCCCACGGTCAGGGTCTGTACGCCGTCCAGCGCGGTGACGGTGAAGGTGCCGCTTTGGGTCAGTGCCGGTGTGCCTGGGGTCGAGCCGTCGCTGAGGGCTTTTTCATAGACCGTCAGCTCCCCGCCCAGGACCTTGAGGCCATCGATCAATACCGGATCGTCGTTGTTGTGAACGTTGAGCACCAGGTTGGCGCTGCTGCTGTCGCCATCAGCGTCGGTCAGGGTGTAGTTGAAGGTCTCGGTGACGTCGCCCTTGAGCGCGAGAAAAGCCGGATCGCTGCTGTGCAGGGTGTAGCTGTAGCTGCCGTCGGCGGCCAGCACCAGAGTGCCGTAAGTACCGGTGAAGGTCCCAGGGGTGATCGGCCCAGTCACGACCCGGTCGGCCCCTTGCACATCGTTGTCGAGTACGTTGCCGGTCAGGATCAAATGCGCTTCGGACGCGGCAACGCCATTGCCGTCGTCAAACGCGTGGGGCACGTCGTCGGTGATATTGATGTCCAGGGTGTTGCTGGCCGTATCGCCATTGACGTCGCTGGCGACCACGGTGAAATGCTCACTGAGGTTGTTGCTGCCATCCCCGGCCGAGTGGGTTTCATTCCCCACCAGGGTGTAGCTGTAACTGACCACGCCGGTGGCCGGGTCATAACCGATGATGGTCAGGGTGTTGCCCAGGGCCGAGGTGATCGTCTGTGGGAAACCCACCGCCACGCCGCCACTGATGATGCTGACTCCACCGATGCTCAGGCTCTGCAAGCCATCCGGCGCGGAAATGCTGAAGGTCCCGTTCTGGGTCAAGGCCCCCGGGTTGCTGGCCGAGCCCTTGGCCAGGTTGGCTTCAAACAAGGTCAGCTCACCGCCCGCCACCGACAGGCCGGACAAGGTCACCGGCTGGTTCTCCGGCAACTGCGGGGTCACCGGTAATTCGGGGTTGATGGGCGTCACGGGAGTCAACGGGTTGATCGAAGGCCCAGTGCCCGTGTCGTCACCACCGTCCTCAGGCGAACCCGCCACACGTTCCGGGACAAACTCGGGAATGCCGTTGAAACCGGCGGTCGGGAATCCGATGACCGGGTCGACCCGCCCCGCCACCTCTTCGAGCAGGACAAACGAGTGACCGCCGCCGGCAGTTCCGGGCGCCCCTGTACTGCCCGGCCCGGCAGCAGTGGCTTCAGCGACCTGGGTCGGGTCGGCACCGGCAGCGATGGCTTGCTGCACTTGCTCGACATCGCTCAATTGCGCCTGGCTGGGCGTCAGCGCTTCGGCGGAGTCGACATGTGCCGGTTGATTGGCCAGCAGTTGCGGGCTCAGAAGCATGCTGCTGCCGCGTCCCAGCGTCAGTTCCTGGCCGTTTTGCAGGTGCGCCGCGACGGCGCCCTCGGCCCCGGTCACCAGTTGTTCACCGGCAAACAGCCGATCCCCTTCGACCAGGGCGCGTCGGGTTCCATCACCCGCTACAGCGAACACCTGACCTACGACCTTGCTGACGGTTGCGATGAGCGTTGCCATGAGCCTTCCTCCGCTGCCGACGTCCATCGGCATCTGGGTTGTGCAGAGAAAGCATGCAGGGCCTTGCCGGGGTGCGGGACGGACCTTCTGCCCGGCAGCACTCGCACTTCAAGGTGCAAGCCCTTGCCTGACGTTGATCTCGCCTCGCGTGCCTACGCAGGCGGGCTGATGATCGCGGGACAAAACTGAATGAAATCATTCACTCAGCGCCGCCTAGCCGTTCTACGAGGGTGGCTGACGATGGATCTTCGGCAACATGCCAATATTTTGTCGCCTAAAAACCGTTCAGCCTCCATCCCCTCCAGCGCTTCTCCACCCTATGTTGCAAAAGTGTTGGAACCTTTTCCAGCCTCGCCAAGCTCCCTAGAGCTCATAAATACAAGGCTTGTGCAGGGAACAATGTGCCGGTTTTTTCGAGGCGCATAAGTTTTTTTCGACATATGCGTTATGAGAAATCCTTCTTAGCTTCTGCCTAGGATGTTCTTAGCTCTGTTGTTACATGCTTGATACGGTTTTTGCCGAAAATAACGCCAAATTATTGGCGACAGTCAAGCACCATTAGTCACAGGGAGAGGCACCCCATGCGCGTATTTACCCCGCTCTGCAGTGCGATTCTGATCGCCATGGCCTGCGCACAACAGGCCCAGGCCATGTCGCTGACCGAGGCGATTCAAAGCACCCTGGACAACCACCCGGAGCTGCACGCCAGTGAGAACAATCGTCTGTCTGCGGATGAAGACGTAAAAGTCGCCAAGGGCGGTTTTTATCCTTCACTCGATCTGAACGCCGGTTATGGCCGTGGCTACAGCGACAACACCAACACCCGCGCGCAGGGCAATCACCACACAGAAATCGATTGGTACACCCAGTCGGAGCTGCGCCTGCGGCAAATGCTGTTTGACGGGTTCAACACCGCCAACGAAGTCGGGCGCACCCAGGCCATCGTCAACTCCCGGGCCTACTACACCCGCGGCACCGCCGAGAGCCTGGCCCTGCGCACCATCGAGGTGTACCTGGAAGTACTCAAGCGCCGGGAACTGGTGACCCTGGCCACCAACAACCTGCAGGCGCACTTGCGGGTCAACGACCAGATCGGCCTGCGCACCGAGCGCGGCGTCGGCAGCAATGCCGACCTCGATCAATCCAAGGCGCGTCGCGCCCTGGCGGAAAACAACCTGGACACCGCCCAGGTCGATCTCGCCGATGCCGAAGCCAACTTCTTCAGCGCCGTGGGGCGCATGCCCGACGAACTGGAAAGCCTGCCCTCGATTCGCGGCGAGGTTCCGCAGAGCCTGCCGGATGCCCGCCAGGCAATGATGGAAAACAACCCCTACCTCAAGTCCGCCCAGGCCGACGTGAACTCCGCCGAGAGCCAGTACGAAGTCGCCAAGTCGCCGTTCTACCCGCGCTTCGATGCAGAGGCGGCGGTGGGTGCCAACAACAACATCCAGGGCGACCAGGGGCACGACAACGAGTGGCGCGTCGGTGTGATCATGAACTACAACCTGTTCCGCGGCGGCAGTGACAAGGCCCGCCTGCAATCGGATGCGCACAAGATCAACCAGGCCATGGACATCCGCAACAACGCCCTGCGCATGCTCAACGAGAACATCACCCTGGCCTGGAACGCCATGGTCAATGCCAAGAAACAAACCCCCACCGCCCGCGAATACGCCGATACCACCATGCGCGTGCGCGCCGCCTACCAGGATCAATTCGGCCTCGGCCAGCGCACCCTGCTCGACCTGCTGGACAGTGAAAACGAGCTGTACAACGCCAATCGCCGCTACACCGAAGTGCGCTACACCGAGGAGTTTTCCATGTACCGGATCCTGGCGAACATGGGCGAGCTGTTGAGCAAAGCCAAGGTGGTGGTGCCGGCCGAGGCGATTGCGCAAAGCGAAGTGAAAAGCCAGGCCCGTCTGCCAGAGATGCGCTAGCGAACCGGGGTACCCGAATTGACCAGCATGCAACCCGGCAACACTGGCGCCGACCCACGCCTGAGCTTTGATGATCCGTTGCTCGATGGCTTGCTGATCCTGTGCAAGCTGCACGGCTGCAATGTCAGCCGGGCCAGCCTGAGCGCCGGTCTGCCGCTGGACAAGCAACGCCTGAGCCTCGACCTGCTGCCCCGCGCCGCCGCCCGGGCCAGCCTGCAAGCGCGCTTGCTGCGCCGTGAACTGGGGTCGCTGTCGGCGCTCAACCTGCCGGTCCTGCTGATTCTCAAGGACCGCCGCTGCGCGGTCTTGCGCCGCTGGGGCGAAGATGGCCAGGCCCTGATCCTGCCCAGCGAGGCCGAAGGTGGCGAACAATGGGTCAGCCGCGAAGAACTGGCCGAAGCCTACAGTGGCCAGGCGCTGTTCGCCCGCCCCCGGCATGAACTCGAAGAGCTGCGTTCACCCCTGGTGCCACGGGTCGACGCTTGGTTTCGCGACACCCTCAAGCTGTCCCGCTGGCTGTACAGCGACGCGATCCTGGCAAGTTTCCTGATCAACCTGCTGGGCTTGATGGTACCGCTGTTCGTCATGCAGACCTACGACCGGGTGGTGCCGAACCAGGCCACCTCGACCCTGTGGGTGTTGGCCATCGGCCTGTTGATCGGCACTGGTTTCGAACTGGTGCTGCGGGTGGTGCGCGCGCACTTGCTGGACACCGCAGGGCGCAAGACCGACGTGATCCTGTCCGCGACCCTGTTCGAGCGCATCACCGGCATGGCGATGAAAGCCCGGCCAGCGACCATCGGCGGCTTTGCCCAGAGCATCCACGACTTCCAGGGCCTGCGTGAATTTCTCACGGCGGTGACCCTCACCAGCCTGATCGACCTGCCGTTCGCCGTGCTGATGCTGGTGGTGATCGGCCTGCTCGGCGGCTGGCTGGTGGTGATCCCGATGCTCGCGTTTCCCATCACCATCATCTTCGCCCTGCTGATCCAGTCCCGCCTGCGCGACACCGTGCACAAGAGCCTGGCCTTGGGCGCCGAACGCCAGGCGCTACTGATCGAAACCCTCGGCGGCCTGGAAACCCTCAAGGCCTGCAGCGCCGAGAGCGAACGCCAGCACCGCTGGGAAAGCACCCACGGCGCCCTGACCCGCCTCGACAGCCACGCGCGCAACCTCGCGGCGCTGGCCACCAACGGCACCCTGTTCATCCAGCAATTCTCCGGTATGGCGACCATCGTCGCCGGGGTCTACAGCATCATCGCCGGCAACCTCAGCGTCGGCGCACTGGTGGCGACCTACATGCTCGGCAGCCGGGTGCTCGCGCCGCTGGGGCAGATTGCCGGGTTGATCACCCGCTACCAGCAAGCCCAACTGACGATGAAGAGCACCGATGCGCTGATGTCCCTGCCCCAGGAACGCGACGCCGGCCAGCGGCCCCTGGAGCGTACGCAACTGCAAGGGGCGCTGGACGTCAGCGGCGTGACCTTCCACTACCAGGGGCAAAGCGCCCCGGCGCTGGCCACGGTCAGTTTCAGCCTCAAGCCTGGCGAGCGGATCGGCATCATCGGTCGCAGCGGATCGGGCAAAAGCACCCTGGCGCGCCTGGTGATGGGCTTCTATGCCCCGGACGAAGGCCAGTTGCTGCTCGATGGCCTGGACCTGCGGCAACTGGATGTCGCCGACCTGCGCCAGCAGATCGGCTATGTCGCGCACGACCTGCCGCTGCTGGCCGGCAGCCTGCGCGATAACCTGACCCTCGGCGCACGCTACATCAGCGATGCGCGCATGCTCGAGGTCGCCGAACTGACCGGCGTCACCGACCTGGCCCGCCAGCATCCCCAGGGCTTTGACCGCCCCGTGGGCGAACGCGGCCAACTGCTGTCCGGCGGTCAGCGCCAGGCGGTCCTGCTGGCCCGGGCCCTGTTGCTCGACCCGCCGATCCTGGTGCTCGACGAACCTACCAGCGCCATGGACAACAGCAGCGAAGACGTCCTGCGCCAGAAACTGCAGACCTGGGTCCAGGGCAAGACCTTGCTGCTGGTGACCCACCGCACCTCGATGCTCAGCCTGGTGGACCGGCTGCTGGTGCTGGACAACGGCCGCATCGTCGCCGACGGTCCGAAAGAAGCGGTTATCGATGCACTGCGCAAGGGCCGTGTCGGCTCTGCGGCCGTCTAGGAGTGGCACATGTCCGGGCCTACAGGTGATCGCGGCTACTTTGGCAGCTTCGGTAAAAGTGCCGAAAGCGAGTTCATGCCGGAAACCGCCAGCGCCTCGCTGCAGGATTCGCCGCGCTGGTCGCGGGTCACCGTGTGGCTCGCCGCCGCGCTGATCATCAGCGCCGTGGTCTGGGCCAGGTTCGCGGTGCTGCAGGAAGTCACCATGGGCGAAGGCAAAGCGATTCCCTCGAGCAAAGTGCAGGTGATCCAGAACCTCGAAGGCGGGATTGTCACCGAGATCTTCGTGCGTGAAGGCCAAATGGTGAACAAGGGCGACACGTTGCTGCGCCTCGACGACACACGGTTCCTGTCGAACAAGGGCGAAAGCGAGGCCGATCGGTATGCCTTGACCGCCCAAGTCGAGCGTCTGTCCGCCGAAGCCGAGGGGCGGCCGTTCAAACTCTCCCCCGAGGTGATCGCCAAGGCCCCGCAAGTCGCCGAAGACGAACGCTCGCTGTTCGAACAACGGCAACGGCGCCTGGCCAGCGAACAGCGGACCCTCAGCGAGCAACTTCGGCAAAAAACCCAGGAGCTGGCGGAGTTTCGCTCCAAGCAGGGGCAATACAGTTCGAGCCTGGCACTGCTCAACCAGGAAATGAATATGTCTGCGCCGCTGGTCGGCACCGGTGCGGTGTCGCCGGTGGAGATCCTGCGGCTCAAGCGCAGTGCGGTGGAAATTCGTGGCTCGCTGAACGCCACCACCCTGGCCATTCCCCGCGCCGAGTCAGCCATCGACGAGATCAAGAGCAAGCTCGACGAATCGGTACAGAGCTTTCGCTCGGACGCGGCCAAGGAGCTCAACGAGAAGCGCACCGAACTGTCGAAAATCACCGCCACCAGCATCGCCATCGACGATCGGGTCACCCGCACCACCGTGGTCTCGCCGGTGCACGGGATCATCAAGGTGCTCAAGGTCAACACCATCGGCGGCGTGGTCCAGCCCGGCAGCGACATGCTGGAAATCGTGCCCCTGGAAGACAACCTGCTGATCGAGGCCAAGGTCCGCCCGCAGGACGTGGCCTTCCTGCATCCAGGACAGAAAGCCATGGTCAAGTTCAGCGCCTACGACTACACCATCTACGGCGGGCTGAGCGCCAAACTAGAACTGATCGGCGCCGACACCATCACCGACGACAAGGGCAACAGCTTCTACCTGATCCAGGTGCGCACCGACAAAAATCACCTGGGGGGCGACGTCAAGCCGCTGCTGATCATTCCGGGGATGGTGGCGACCGTGGACATCATTACCGGCGAGAAGAGCGTGCTGGACTACCTGCTCAAGCCGGTGCTCAAAGCCCGCACCGAAGCAATGCGCGAGCGCTAGAAACCCCGCTGCAAGCCCCCTCTAATAATGTGGGAGCGGGCTTGCCCGCGATGGTCGTCAACGATGATGCATACGGTCTGACACCCAGCAGCGCCCTCAGGCTTTTCGCGAGCAGGGCTCGCTCCTACAATGGAGACGGTCAACCGCTTCGTCTGTGGTGCCTCGGTTCTCTTTGTAGAAGCGAGCGCCCGCTTCTACGGTGACAGGTGGTTCTTCTGGTAGGTTTCCAGCCCCATCGCCGCAATCTGCCCCTCGATCAACGCTTCGAAGGGTTTTAGCAGCGGCTCGAACGAGCTCGGGGCCTCCAGCACCTGCAACGCCTGGACAATCGCCTCCACCGTCGACAAGGCGCCCGGTCCCGGGGCTTTGCGCAAGCGATAGCGCGACACTCCACCCTCAGCCAGGGTCACCCGTGGCAACGCCGCCAGCAGCGGATTGAGGTGGAGCATTTTGCGCGCCTTGCGCCATGTGCCATCCGGCACCACCAGCAACATTGGCTCCTGCGAGGACCCGTAAGTCTGCAGCGGCTGTGCGTCGTCCGCCGGAAACAACAGGCGCGCGCAATAGCCCGGCTGATTAAGCAACTCGGACAAATCCTCGAACACCTCACCGACCACCAATTGCGCATTGTTCAAGCCCAACGCCGCCAGCCGCGCGGTGTTCAAGGCGTGGTTGACCTCGCTGGGATGCTGCAGCAGCAGCACCCGGGTGCGGCTGTCGAGGCTGGGGATCAGCGGGCACAGGCAATGGGTTTGCGGGCGCAGGCAGCGCGGACATTGAATTCTGGACATGGTCTTCAGGCCTGATTCAGTTGGGCTTTAAGCAAGTCACGGAAGGTCTGGATCAGCGGTTCGCGACTGCGGCCACGCCGCACAATCATCGAAAACGGCGCCTGGTAGCCGAAGGTGGCCGGCAGCAACACCCGCAGATCGCCCTTGTCGGCCCAGGCCTGGGCGTAGTGCTCCGGCAGGTAACCGATGTAGGCGCCGGACAGCACCAGAATCAACTGCGCCTCCATACTGTCCACGGTCGCGGCGCTGTGCTTGAAGCCGTGGCGGGCCAGTTCGGCCTGGCTCCAGTAGCCACGCCCGACCATGCGTTGCTGGGTAATCAACTGTTCGGGTATGCGCCGCTCGGTGAACAGCGGGTGGCGGTTGCTGCAATACAACCAGTGCTGCTCACGATAGAGCGGCATGTAGACCAGGCCGCTCATGCGGGTCGAGAACGCGCCGATAGCCAGGTCCAGGCGGTTGTCCTGCACCCCGAGTTGCAATTCGTAGGGGCTCATTACCGACAGGTGCAAATGCACCGCCGGGTGCTCCAGGGTGTAGGCGCCGATGGCTTCGGCGAACGGCAAGGCCTTGTCGCTGACGGTGGAGTCGATCACCCCCAGGTTGAGCGTACCGCGCAACTCGCCCTTGAGCGCGGCGGCGTATTGCTCGAAGCCTTCGAGCTCGCCGAGCAGGCGCAAGGTCTCCTGGTGAAACAGCTCGCCCTTGCTGGTCAGGCTGAACCCGCCCCGCCCACGATGGCAGAGCACCAGGCCCAACGCGGCTTCGAGCTGGCTCATGTAGGTGCTGATGGCCGAGGTCGACAGGTTGAGCTCGTGCTGGGCATTGGCGAACCCCTGATGACGGACCACGCTGACGAAGATGCGCAATAGTTTCAGGTCGGGTAAAGCGTTGGCCATGGCAGAGCTCCGAGTGACGTCGCGACACAGTCCCTGTAGCAGCTGGTGCAGCCTGCGTTCGGCTGCGAAGTCTATCGCCCCCGTCAGCATTAGTTTAGAAAAATCTGAACTAAGTATTTGCCGGTAGCGATTCTTCTACGCAACTACATTTCGCAGAATCCGCCCAACAGGTGCCCGTGCATTCCCGATGCGCTGCGCAACCCCATAAATAAAACAAAGACGATGAGGCCATACCCGTGGACAAAATTCTTCACCAACCACTGGGCGGCAACGAAATGCCGCGCTTCGGCGGCATCGCCACCATGATGCGACTCCCCCACTTGCAAACCGCTGCCGGCCTGGACGCTGCCTTCATTGGCATCCCGCTGGACATCGGCACCTCGCTGCGCGCCGGCACCCGCTTCGGGCCCCGGGAGATCCGCGCTGAATCGGTGATGATCCGCCCGTACAACATGGCCACCGGTGCCGCGCCGTTCGACTCGCTGTCGGTTGCCGACATCGGTGACGTGGCGATCAACACCTTCAACCTGCTGGATGCCGTGCGCATCATCGAAGAGTCCTACGACGAGATCCTCGAACACGACGTGATCCCGCTGACCCTCGGTGGCGACCACACCATCACCCTGCCGATCCTGCGGGCCATCCACAAGAAGCACGGCAAGGTCGGCCTGGTGCACATCGACGCTCACGCCGATGTCAACGATCACATGTTCGGCGAGAAGATCGCCCATGGCACCACCTTCCGCCGCGCCGTCGAAGAAGGCCTGCTGGACTGCGACCGTGTGGTGCAGATCGGCCTGCGCGCCCAGGGCTACACCGCGGAAGACTTCAACTGGAGCCGCAAACAGGGGTTCCGTGTGGTCCAGGCCGAAGAGTGCTGGCACAAATCCCTGGCGCCGCTGATGGCTGAAGTGCGCGAGAAAGTCGGCGGTGGCCCGGTGTACCTGAGCTTCGACATCGATGGCATCGATCCGGCCTGGGCCCCTGGCACCGGCACCCCGGAAATCGGTGGCCTGACCACCATCCAGGCGATTGAAATCGTCCGTGGCTGCCAGGGTCTCGACCTGATTGGCTGCGACCTGGTAGAAGTCTCGCCGCCGTACGACACCACCGGCAACACCTCGCTGCTGGGCGCCAACCTGCTGTACGAAATGCTCTGCGTACTGCCGGGTGTGACCCACCGCTGAGGGTCCCCACAGGATCAGTTGCTCAAGGCTGGCGCCGACCGGATGACAGCCTTGGCCTGAACCGGTCGCGGGGCCTGGAGCAACGCATTAGCCAGGCGGGCGAAACCATCGTGTTTCGCCAGCAACCAAAGGCCATTGGCTGGCCTGCAACGAACACTTATCCGCCATGCCGCAAGGGCATGGCGTTGCGGGTTACACCGGTCATGCGCCAAACCGCCTGGCTAACGCACTCCCTTGCGCCGACAGATTGATTATTGCCTCACCATAAAAAAGACAATCGGAGACACGCCATCATGGCTTTAGATTTATTCGTCGTACTCATCTACGCCGCCGCGATGCTGATACTCGGCTACTACGGCATGCGCAAAGCCAAGACCAACGAGGACTTCCTGGTCGCCGGCCGCAACCTCGGCCCGAGCCTGTACATGGGCACCATGGCCGCCACCGTCCTGGGCGGCGCGTCCACCGTGGGCACCGTGCGCCTGGGCTACGTGCATGGCATCTCCGGTTTCTGGCTGTGCGCCGCACTGGGCTGCGGGATCGTGGCGCTGAACCTGTTCCTCGCCAAACCGCTGCTCAAGCTGAAGATCTACACCGTTACCCAGGTCCTGGAAAAACGCTACAACCCGATGGCCCGCTCCGCGAGCGCGATCATCATGCTGGCGTATGCGCTGATGATCGGCGTGACCTCGATCCTGGCGATCGGCACTGTGCTGCAAGTGCTGTTCGGCCTGCCGTTCTGGATCTCGGTACTGCTGGGTGGTGGCGTGGTGGTGATTTACTCGGCCATCGGCGGCATGTGGTCGCTGACCCTGACCGACATCGTCCAGTTCGTGATCAAGACCGTGGGCCTGATGTTCATCCTGCTGCCGATCTGCCTGTACCGCGTCGGCGGCTGGGACGAACTGGTGTTGAAACTGCCGGCGTCGAACTTCAGCTTCACGACCATCGGTTGGGACACCATCATCACCTACTTCATGATCTACTTCTTCGGCATCCTGATCGGCCAGGATATCTGGCAACGGGTGTTCACCGTGCGCACTGCCAAAGTGGCCCAGTACGCCGGAACATTCGCCGGGTTCTATTGCATTCTCTACGGCCTGGCCTGTGCCCTGATCGGCATGGCGGCACACGTGCTGATTCCGGACCTGGACAACGTCAACAACGCCTTCGCCGCCATCGTCAAACTGTCGCTGCCTGACGGTATCCGTGGCCTGGTGATTGCCGCAGCCCTGGCTGCCATGATGTCCACCGCTAGCGCCGGCCTGCTTGCCGCCGCCACGACCCTGACCGAAGACCTGCTGCCGAAACTGCGTGGTGGCAAACAGTCGAGCCTGAGAATCAACCGCCTGTTCACCGCACTGACCGGGATTGCCGTACTGGGCATCGCCCTGGTGGTGAACGACGTGATCAGCGCCCTGACCCTGGCCTACAACCTGTTGGTGGGCGGCATGCTGGTACCGCTGATCGGGGCAATTTTCTGGAAACGCGCGACCACCGCCGGTGCCATCGCCAGCATGGGCCTGGGCTTCGTCACCGCCCTGGTGTTCATGTTCAAGGATGGCCTGGATGCCAATACGCCGATCTACTACAGCCTGGCGGTCGGCCTGGTGAGCTTCATCGTGGTCAGCCTGGCGTCCCGTCGCCCGGCCTCCCTGGCCAACGCGATCTGACCTCAGGTCAGACGCCGTACACCTTTCTTCGGCGGGTGCAGCGTCGGTCGCTGCATCCGTTTTTTTTCGTCTGGGGAAAAGTAAGTCAGAAGAAAGTGGAGGCTTTCGAGCGGCGGAAAATGGGCCGCAGATGGAGGATCTGCGGCATAGTGATTACGCCTGCTGCGCAGGCGGACGCAGCCTGCGGCAGCTGCTACGACAACATGCGCTTTACCGGCGGCGCGGTTGGCGGCGGCGTTGTTCGTCGTCAGTGCGAATAGGCACGGGTTGCAGAGGTGGTTCGATCAAACCTAGCGCGACACCGAGGTCATGGAGCCAGTTTTGCAATTTCTCTTTCATGGTGCCCCCCTTCAGGGTAATGCCCAGCGACCGGGTTCTGTAAACGCTTCATACAGATAGTAGTCCGAACTCCTACGCAATGCTCGCCTCAGTACGCAAAGATCTGTTACCGAATTGATCCAAATCAACTTGCGCCCGGTCAGTGTTGCCCAAGGGCTTTGCGTAAACGACGGCGAACCCACTGTTCGGCGCTGACAAAGGTGATGCCCAGCAACACCAGCACTGCGCCGATGACAAAGTTGAGGGTTAGTTGTTCGCCGAGCAACAGCACGCCGAACGTGACACCGAACAGCGGCGTCATGAACGAAAACACCGCCAGGTTGGCGGCCAGATAGCGGCGCAACAACCAGAACCAGATCAGGTAACTGCAGAACGACACCACCAACCCCTGGAACAGCACGCTGGTGACCGCCACGGCGCTCAGGTGTACGTGGGTCACCTGGCCGCTGAGTATGGCGATCAGCAACAGGCCGACAAAGCCGACGATCAACTGATAGAACAGGGTCAGGGTCACTGGCGCTTCCGACAGGCGCGAAGCCCGCACCACCACCGTGGTCGCCCCCCAGGCGGCTCCGGCCAATACACCGAGCGCATCGCCCAGCAGCATGCGCCGGTCCAGGTTGTCCCAGGACACGCCCCCGGCAAACGCCACGCCGATGCCAATGAAGGCCAGCAGGATCCCCAGCCATTGCACCGCCCGTAAACGCTCGCTGGGCAATAGCCAGTGCACGCCCAGCGCGGTGAAGATCGGCGCGGTGTAGAGGAACACCGACATGTGCGCCGCGGTGGTCAGTTGCAGGCCTTCGGAAATGAACAGGAACTCCAGGCCGAACAGACTGCCGGCCAGCAAGCCGCCACGCCAGGTCGCACTGACCTGATTCCAGCCGCCTTTCCAGCAGATCAGCAACCCCACCAGCAACGCCGAGATCCCCGAGCGACCGGCCGCCTGCATCACCGGCGCGATGTCCGCCGCCGCCCACTTGATCATCACCTGCTGGATGCCCCACACCAGGCACAGGCCAAACATCACTTGCAGGGCAAAGCCATCGACACTGCGCCGAGTGGCAATCATCAGGCAACCTCACACAGGGTCGAGGACATGGCAGTTACTCAAAAACCAATGGTGCAATGAACCCATGGAGACATGTAGGAGCGAGCTTGCTCGCGATGGTCGTCAACGAATACGCAATACTTCCTGAAACTTCGCGCAATATTTGAGTTCATCGCGAGCGAGCTCGCTCCTACATCATCAAGCCATCACCCAGTTTGAGGGTCAGCTCAGTTCAATGCGGTCCGGGTGAATGACGATCTGGCCGTTCTTGTAGAGCGCGCCGATGGCCTTCTTGAAGTTGCCCTTGCTGACACCGAACAGGCTGCTGATCAGTGCCGGGTCGCTCTTGTCGCTGACCGGCAAGGTGCCGTTGTTGTCACGCAACTTGGCGAGGATCTTCGAGTTCAGGCTGGTGGCGGCCTCTTCTCCGACCGGCTGCAGGCTCAGGCTGATCTTGCCGTCGGCCCGCACTTCCTTGATGAAACCCTTCTCTTCCTTGCCGGCGCGCATGAACTTGAAGATTTCGTTCTTGTGGATCAGGCCCCAGTGCTTGTTGTTGATGATCGCCTTGAAGCCCATGTCGGTCGCTTCGGCCACCAGCAGGTCAACTTCCTGGCCGGGCGTGTAGTTGGCCGGGGTTTTATCCAGGTAACGGTCCAGGCGCGCGGTCGCGGTGATACGACGGGTGTGCTTGTCGAGATAGACATGCACCACGCAGTATTCACCGGCGGTCATCTGGCGTTTTTCTTCGGAATACGGCAGCAGCAGGTCCTTGGGCAGGCCCCAGTCGAGAAACACGCCGATGCTGTTGACTTCAACCACTTTCAGGCTGGCAAATTCACCGACCTGAACTTTCGGTTTTTCTGTGGTGGCAATGAGTTTGTCATCGCTGTCCAGATAAACAAATACGTTGAGCCAGTCTTCATCTTCGCTGGGAATATCTTTTGGAATATAACGATTGGGCAACAGGATTTCGCCATCCGCGCCGCCGTCCAGATATAAACCGAAGTTAGTGTGTTTAACCACTTGCAAACTGTTGTAGCGCCCGACTAAAGCCATTTCCAATACCCTCATTGCGTGGGCGGCATTCTACCCGTTTTTGCCGCCGCCGTTGGGTGGCCGCAGGACCGGCTGTGAATTTTCCGCTGCAAGGTGCGATTTTCCTGGGTTTGGCCTGGCCGCTCGACCCCGCTCGTCAGGCCAGTTAACCCTCCGTCACGCCTGACAAGGTGCCAGACTGACCTTCTTGCACACCCAGGTTGTTATTTAAAACAGTGGCTTAGGGGAATATTTACAACTGCAACTTGGTATTGACCAAGCTTTCCCCCTGGTTATTCCAGAGGATATTTACCAAGCAATTGTCAAGTATTTCCTGTACGATGCCTGGCCAAGTTAATTTTCTACAGGTTAATGGCCGCCATGCGCGTAAAAGCATCCAACAGCAAAGCAAAGCCAGCTCCAGCCGTTGAAACCAGCGAATCGATCAACGACCAGATTGCTGCTTTCCTCAAGTCCGGTGGCGAGATCCAGCAAATTGCCAAAGGCGTCAGCGGCCAGACATTCGGCCCATCCAAGCAGATCACCCTGGGCAAAAAGTAATACCCCCGCGCGTTACCCTGGTCCCTAAGCGCTTTGGCTATCGAAGCGCTAGGACTGGAACACTCCCCGCAGTACCCGTAACCTCCCCCGTATGTTCAAACCGACGATTTTCCTGATCAGCCTGCTGGCTTGCATGCACGCCGACGCGCAGATATTCCAGCGCGAACTCGGTGACTACGACCTCAAGCTAGGCACCAGCCCGAGCCGCAGCATGGCCCAGGGCCTGGTCAAGCCGTCCAGCAGCGGGTCCTTCCATGGCGGCCTGGACCTGAGTCATGACAGCGGCTGGTATGTCGGCCAGTGGGCGCCGAGCATGGGCCTGTCGCCAGCCAGCAACCTGGAGGTCGACTCCTACCTGGGCTTCAAACACCCCTTCGACGAGACCCTGGGCTATGAAGTGGGCATGATCCACTACAGCTACCCGCAACTGGACACCCTCGACAGCCAGGAGTTTTTCGGCGGCCTGACCCTGCTCGGCAGCCGCTTCGGCGCCGCCTTCAGCAACGATCCCGACCGACGCAATAGCACGCTGTTCGCCAATCTCAGTGGTAACGAACCCTTCGGCATCGGGCTCAGCCTCAAGTACACCAGCCACCGGCTAAACAGCCCGGTGTCGATCGCCGACGGCGGTTACATCTCCACCTTCAACGACTGGTCGGTCAAGCTTTCGCGACCGTGGTTGGGCATCGACCTGAACCTGATCTACAGTGATTCAAACCTCAATGGCAACGGGTGCAGCGCCTATTCCGGGCACAACAGCCAATGCGACGGCCTGCTCACCTTCAAGGCTGAACGCTCGTTCTATTGAAGGGCTGAACTGCCACCCGGTTTACGCGTTCAGATACCAGGACAACACCTTCGCAAGGATTGGCCCATGACGCGCTGGTTGCACCACCTGAGTCTGCTCCTGAGCCTGTGCCTGGCACTGACGGCCTGCAACCGTGTGGACCTGGCCTATCGCAACCTCGACGTGCTGATTCCCTGGACGCTCGACGACTACCTGGACATGAACAGCCAGCAGAAGGACTGGCTCGGCACACGCCTCAAGCAAACGCTAAGCTGGCACTGCTCGACCCAGATGCCGGGTTACCTCGAATGGCTGGGCCAGCTGCAGCAGATGGTCGCCAGCAACCAGGTCAGCGACAGCGCGTTGCAAAGTCGCACCCTGGAAGCCAGGCAGGCAATCGCCCTGACCGCCCGGCAAATCACCCCCTCGGCGGTTGAGCTGTTGCAGGGCATGAGTGATCAACAGGTCAAGGAGATGAACCAGGCCTTCGCCAAAGACTTGCGTGAACGCCAGGACAAATACCTCAAGCCACCGCTGGCCCAGCAAATCCGTCAACGCGGCGCACGCATGGACAAGCGCCTGAGCGACTGGCTAGGGCCTCTCAATCAAGCGCAGAAAGCACGCGTGGTGGCCTGGTCCACCGCGCTCGGTGAGCAGAACCAGCAATGGATCGCCAACCGCGCCCATTGGCAAGCGCAGTTCAGCGCCGCCATGGCGCAACGCCAGAGCGCCGATTTTGCCCCGCGGATCGAAACCCTGCTGGTGGACCGCGAAAGCCTGTGGACCCCCGCCTACCGCCAGGCCTTCAGCGACACCGAAGCCCAGGCGCGCAGCCTGCTCGTCGACCTCATGGACCAGAGCACAGCCGAGCAGCGCCAGCACCTGGTGCAAAAGATTGAAAAACTGCGCAGCGACTTGAAAGCCCTGAAATGCCTCAAAGCCTGAGCGCAGCCATGACCCTGTGACCGCTAGCCGGTCAGGCGATCTGCGCCTTGCCCGCCACTTCATCAAAGGTCAGCGGATCCAGCCCATCGGCCTGTTCATCCAGCACTTGGCGAGGGTGCTCGTTGCCCGGGATGCTACTGTCGAGCAGGCTCAGCAAGCTTGAACCGCGGGGTGTCAGGATGAAGTTTTCACCATTGCCACCCTGATCCTCAGGGCGCGATTCGATGAAGCCACGGTCCAGCAGCAGCTTTTCATACTCGGTGGCCGTCACCTTCAACTCGTCCAGATTGCCGGTCGACTCACCTTCGGCAGCCTTGGCTGCGGCGTGCTGTTCGGCGTAGGGGCGCGGGGTAAAGCTGTGGCCAGCGCTATTCTGCACTTCGTGCAACAGCCGTTCGATCAAGTCCCAGTTATAAGTCGTCATCCTGATTCAACCTCCAAAACTGCAAGTGAGAGGGTCTGCATAGGTTGTGACCGGTGCGATCGGTAGCCGTTCAGCCGGGATTTTTGCCGCTCCCGACCGACGGTATGTCGAATCTTGCGCGACCAGACGACTAGATGATGCAGGACGGTGCAACCGCGCAGCGCGGATCGACTTTCACCTCAGCAGGCAGGAGAACACAGCATGCACATTCACGATCACCCGGTGGTGTCCCGGGAGCAATGGCTGGCTGCCCGCCGCCAACACCTGGCACACGAAAAAGCCTTCACCCGCGAACGGGACAAGCTCAGCGCCGAGCGCCGCGCCCTGCCCTGGGTGAAAATCGACAAGGGTTATCGCTTCCAGGGCGCAACGGGGGAACTGGGCCTGGGCGACCTGTTTGGCGGTCGCAGCCAACTGGTCATCTACCACTTCATGTATGGCGACGGCTGGGACGAAGGTTGCCCGGGCTGCTCCTTCCTCGCGGACCACATCGACGGCGCCAACCAGCACCTGTCTCACCATGACGTGGCCCTGGTGGCGGTGTCCCACGCGCCGCTGGCGCAGTTACAGGCCTTCAAACAGCGCATGGGCTGGAAGTTCGACTGGCTGTCGTCAGAAGGTTGCGATTTCAACTACGACTTCGGCGTCTCGGCCCGCGCGGAAGAGCTGGCGGCCGGCTCCGCAACCTACAACTACGAAAAGTCCGACAGCGCCGAAGAAGAACTCCCCGGCCTCAGTGTGTTTTATCGCAACGAAACCGGCGAGATTTTCCATACCTACTCCACCTACGCCCGCGGCCTGGACTTGCTGGTGGGTGCCTACAACTACCTGGACCTGACGCCCAAGGGGCGTAATGAAGAGCAGATCATGGAATGGGTGCGCCATCACGACCGCTACGAGGAGACGGCTGGCGCCAGTTGCTGCCACTCATGACAACCGGCTGAACTTTTCCCCGAGGCCGGCCCTCAACCGGGTACCCAAGAACGGCACCGGAGGCCCACCCGATGAACAGCCTGCTGAAATTGACCCTTGTCGCCACACTGTGCAGCGCCCTGCCCGCCTGGGCCTGCACCCCGGAAGAAGCCACGGCCAAGCGTGAGCAACTGGCCCAACGCGTGGCCACGCTCACCGAGCAGAACCCGACCAAGGCCAAGGAAATCAACGACGAGTTGCAGAAAATGGACCTGGGCACCGCTGCCGCGGACCTACCGGACAAGTGCCAGTTGATTGACCAGCGGCTCAAGGAGCTGGATAGCGCAGAGAAGAAGGCCGACGGTTGATCGCGGGGCAGATTCTGAGGCTGATCAGTCAGGGAGATACGGCCAGCCCCTGTGGGAGCGAGCCTGCTCGCGATGGACGTGAACGATAACGCGGGGTTTCAGTCACCACGCGGCGCTCTCAAGTTCATCGCGAGCAGGCTCGCTCCTACACCAGAGCGCCCGGTCCGGGTTTTTATCGTCTCAGCGCAGCGCGTTATTCCGCCGCTGGAGCTTCTGGCTTGCGGCGCTTGAGCGGGGCCATGCCGTCCTTGCTGACCAGCGACAGGGCGTCGGTCTTCGGCCGGTTGGCGATCTTGCGCTTGGTTGGTGCCTTGGCGGCTGACTTCTTCTTGTCACCCTTGGCGTCAGTCTTTTTCTTCTTCACGCCAACGGCCTTGCCCGAAGCCTTGACCTTTTTCGGTCCGCCGTAGGTGCCTTTGACTTCCTTGATGGTGCGGCGCTCGAAGCTCTGCTTGAGGTAGCGCTCAATGCTCGACATCAGGTTCCAGTCGCCGTGGCAGATCAGCGAGATCGCCAGGCCATCGTTACCGGCACGCCCGGTACGACCGATACGGTGCACGTATTCGTCGCCGCTGCGTGGCATGTCGAAGTTGATCACCAGGTCCAGGCCGTCCACGTCCAGGCCGCGAGCGGCTACGTCGGTAGCCACCAGGATCTTCACCCCACCCTGCTTCAGACGGTCGATCGCCAGCTTGCGGTCCTTCTGGTCTTTCTCACCGTGCAAGACAAACGCCTTGTACTCCTGCGCCACCAGGCGGCCGTAGATACGGTCGGCCATGGCCCGGGTGTTGGTGAAGACGATGGCCTTCTGGTAGGTCTCGTTGGCCAGCAGCCAGTTGACGATCTGTTCTTTGTGTTGGTTGTGGTCAGCGGTGATGATTTGCTGGCGAGTGGTCGCATTCAGCTGGCTGACCGCATTGAGCTGCAGGTGCTCAGGGTTGTTCAGCACCTTGGCGATCATCTCGCGCAGACCCGAACCGCCGGTGGTGGCGGAGAACAGCATGGTCTGCTGACGGTTGGTGCACTCGTCGACCAGGCGCTGGACATCTTCGGAGAAACCCATGTCGAGCATACGGTCGGCTTCGTCGAGCACCAGCACTTCAACTTCTTTCAAGTCGAGGTTGCCGGCGTTCAGTTGCTCGATCATCCGCCCCGGCGTACCGATCAGGATGTCCGGCACCTTGCGCAGCATGGCGGCCTGGACCTTGAAGTCTTCACCGCCGGTGATCAGGCCGGACTTGATGAAGGTGAACTGCGAAAAGCGTTCCACTTCCTTCAGGGTCTGCTGGGCCAGCTCACGGGTCGGCAACAGGATCAGAGTCTTGATGCTGACACGGACTTTCGCCGGGCCGATCAAGCGGTTGAGGATCGGCAGGACAAATGCAGCGGTCTTGCCGCTACCGGTTTGCGCCGTCACCCGCAGGTCACGCCCTTGCAGCGCGAGCGGGATAGCCGCTGCCTGCACAGGCGTTGGCTCGACAAATTTAAGCTCGGCCACGGCTTTGAGCAGGCGTTCGTGCAGGGCGAATTGGGAAAACACGGGTGCTACCTCGAAGAAATACAAAAAATCAGCTGCATAGGGTAACGGTTTCGAGCGCTCAGGCCGAGTTTCTTTATGCAAACGGTCGCAAACAGTGGGTATTTTATTAGCTGATTTGTCGTAAAACCGAACCCGACTCCGCTTAAATGCTCTAATCGACCCCGTCCTGACCTACAGAAGAATCGTTTTAGCTTATGGATCTCCAACAGCTCTGGCTCAATACCCAAGAACTCTGGACCGCGCTGGAGCAACACCCGCGCGTGTACTCCGGCCTGGCATTGCTGATGTTGCTGGCGGTGGCGCTGGTCGTCGGACGAGTGGCGCGCTACCTGATCCTGCACGCCGTCAAGTTGCTCGGCCGGCAGCCGGCCATGCATTGGCTCAATGACTTGCTCAACAACAAGGTGTTCCACCGCCTGGCCCAGATGACCCCGTCGCTGGTGGTTCAGTTCGGCCTCAACCTGATCCCCGAACTGAACAAGATCACCCGCAATTTTCTCGACAACGTGGCCCTGGCGTTCACCATCCTGTTCCTGGTGCTGGCCATCAGCGCCCTGCTAAACGCGCTGCTGGACATCTACGCGCGCACCGAGCACGCCCGGACCCGCTCGATCAAAGGGTATGTGCAACTGGCGAAGATGGTGCTGTTCGTGTTCGGTGCGATCATCATCGTCGCGACCCTGATCGACCGCTCGCCATTACTCCTGCTGTCGGGCCTGGGCGCCATGTCGGCGGTGATCTTGTTGGTCTACAAGGACACCCTGCTGTCGTTCGTCGCCAGCGTGCAACTGACCAGCAACGACATGCTGCGGGTCGGCGACTGGATCGAAATGCCCCAGGTGGGCGCCGATGGCGATGTGGTGGACATCACCCTGCACACGGTCAAGGTGCAGAACTTCGACAAGACCATCGTCTCGATCCCGACCTGGCGCCTGATGTCAGAGTCATTCAAGAACTGGCGCGGCATGCAGGCCTCCGGGGGGCGGCGGATCAAGCGCAGCCTGTTCATCGATGCCAGCGGCGTGCGTTTCATTACCGATGATGAAGAACAGCGCTTGACCCGTATCCACCTACTCACCGACTACATGACGCGCAAACAGGCCGAACTCAAGGCCTGGAACGAGGCCCAGGGCAACGTCGCGGCGATGTCCGCCAACCGCCGACGGATGACCAACATCGGCACTTTCCGCGCCTACGCGCTGGCCTATCTGAAGAGCCATGCGCAGATCCAGCCGAACATGACCTGCATGGTCCGCCAGATGCAGACCACTGCCCAGGGCGTGCCGCTGGAAATCTATTGCTTTACCAGCACCACCGCCTGGGCCGACTACGAGCGCATCCAAGGCGACATCTTCGACTACCTGTTGGCGGTGCTGCCGGAGTTTGGCCTGAGCCTGTACCAGCAACCGAGCGGCAACGACCTGCGGGCCGGGATCCTGCCGGCGGTGCTGGGGGCCAGTCACATCACGCCGCAGGAACAACAGCGCGGCTAAATGCCCAACCTCAGGTGGCGGTGGCCGGTTGGCGAATGCCCAACCGGCTGATCCACACCGCCGCCAGTATCACCAACCCGCCCAACAGCAGCCGTCCCAGTTCTTCGTGCTGGTTCCAGATCAGCAGGTTGAGCAGCAAGCCCACCGGCACGTGCAGGTTGTTCATTACCGCCAGGGTCCCGCCGTTGACCAGGCAGGCGCCCTTGTTCCACCAGTACAGGCCCAGCGCCGTCGACACCAGCCCGAGAAACAGCAGCACGGCCCATTGCAGCGGGGCTTCGGGCAGGAAGTTGCTTTTGCCGAACATCAGGAACGCTGGCAACACCACCAGCAAGGCGCCCAGGTAGAAATAGCCAAATCGTCGGTAGTGCGGCAGGTCACTGGGGTGCCGCGCCACCAGGTGCTTGTACATCACCTGCCCCGCGGCGTAGGTGAAGTTGGCCAGTTGCAGCAGCAGGAAGCCCATGAGGAAGTCCGGGCTGATGCGGTCGTAGCGGATCACCGCGGCACCCAGCACCGCCACCAGCGCTGCCACCAGTGCCCAGGGGTTGAAGCGGCGGTTCAGCGCATCTTCGATCAAGGTCACGTGCAGGGGAGTAAGGATAGTGAACAGCAGCACTTCCGGCACCGTCAGCACACGAAAGCTCAGGTACAGGCAGACGTAGGTCACGCCGAACTGCAAGGCGCCGATCACCAGCATCCCGCGCATGAACGCCGGTTCCACCGAGCGCCAGCGGGTCAGCGGAATGAACACCAGCCCGGCCAGGACCACCCGCACCAGCACCGCAAAGTAGCTGTCGACGTGACCGGCCAGGTATTCGCCGATCAAGCTGAAGGAAAACGCCTGGATCAGCGTGACAAAAAGTAGATAGCCCATGTTCGCCTCATTTTTCAATGGCGGCGACGATAACGGGTTTTGGACCTGATCGCGAACACCCAACCAACACAAACCTTGTGGGACAAACCGGCTTGCACAGCTGGTACACGCTGGCCAGCCGGCAAATTCCAGGCAAAAAAAAGCCCGATCTCGCTAAAGCGTGCAATCGGGCGGGAGCACTCAGGAGCAACAAGTGCAAAGGGAGGTTCGATGCGCATGCAACCTTGAAGGGGTACGCCAGTTCACTAGACCATCCAGCGATTATCTGGCGATTAACATATCAAGCCACTTTGGCCAGCTTGGCGTTAGCCTGGTCCAGGCCCTTGGCCTGGAAGTCGCCACCCAGGTTCATGCCTTCGGCATGAATAAAAGTGACGTCGTGGATACCGATGAAGGCCATGACCTGACGCAGGTAGGGTTCCTGGTGATCGCTGTTGCTGCCAGCGTAGATCCCGCCGCGAGCGGTCAGCACATAGGCACGCTTGCCGCTGAGCAAGCCTTGCGGGCCGGTGGCGGTGTACTTGAAGGTAACCCCGGCACGCAGCACATGGTCGAGCCAGGCCTTGAGGGTGCTGGGGATCGCGAAGTTGTACATCGGCGCGGCCATTACCAGGACATCGGCGGCCAACAGTTCGTCGGTCAGCAGGTTGGAGCGCTCCAGCGAAGCCTGTTCGCTGTCAGTGCGCTGCTCGGCAGGCTTCATCCAGCCACCCAGCAGGTTGGCATCCAGGTGCGGGACCGGCTGGCTTGCCAAGTCGCGGACGCTGATCGAGTCGGCCGGATGTGCGGCCTGCCACTGCTCGATGAAGGTCTGGGTCAGTTGACGGGATACCGAGTCTTGCTGGCGGGCACTGCTTTCGATGATCAGAACGCGGGACATGGGATGTAGCCTCCATCGGTGAATGCTGTAAGTCGATGGAGTGGAGATTAAACAGAGTCATATCGATGAAAAAGCGCAAATAACTGCTATAACCCATCAATAAATTCGTTTATAAGCACGTATGCTCAACCACAACGTCCCGCTGCCCATCATTTCGGGGTACAGGTCACCGTGAGGTAGAGCTTGATGATCTTGCGGCTGAACTTGGCCGACAGCTCGGCGCTGCGCCCCGGCTCGACACTGACTCGGCGGGTGCGTGGAGACTCCGGGCCATTGCGGAAGATCACCTTGCAGTCGGCAGCTTTATCGCCGTAGTTGTTCAGGGTAATGGAGCCCATGTCGTAGTCGGTGGCGTAGGTGGTGTAGTCAATCTTCAGATCATTGAGGTGTTTTTCAACATCGATGGGATAGGCAAACGCACTCAACGGCAACATCGCCAGCAGCACACAACAGATTTTTTTCATTCGGCAGCCTCCAATGGAAGCCGCCAGCTTAGGACAAGAGGAGCCCATCATGAAAGCGCCCCGCGTGACCCTTGATCAATGGCGCACGCTGCAGGCCGTGGTCGACCACGGCGGATTCGCTCAGGCGGCCGAAGTGCTGCACCGCTCGCAATCGTCCGTCAGCTATACCGTAGCGCGCATGCAGGATCAGCTCGGCGTGCCGCTGCTGCGCATCGACGGGCGCAAAGCGGTGCTGACCGAGGCCGGTGGCGTGCTGTTGCGGCGTTCGCGGCAACTGGTCAAGCAGGCCAGCCAGCTGGAAGACCTGGCCCACCACATGGAGCAAGGCTGGGAGGCTGAGGTGCGGCTGGTGGTCGACGCTGCCTACCCCAGTGCCCGGCTGGTCCGCGCGCTCACCGCGTTCATGCCGCAAAGCCGAGGTTGCCGCGTGCGCTTGCGCGAAGAAGTACTGTCCGGGGTCGAAGAGGTGCTGCTCGAAGGCGTGGCCGACCTGGCCATCTGTGGGTTCAGCATTCCCGGCTACCTCGGGGCAGAGCTGAGCGATGTCGAATTTGTCGCCGTGGCCCACCCCGAGCACTCCTTGCACCGACTCAATCGCGAGTTGAACTTCCAGGACCTGGAAAGCCAGTTGCAAGTAGTGATCCGCGACTCCGGCCGGCAGCAGCCACGCGACGTCGGCTGGCTGGGTGCCGAGCAGCGCTGGACCGTCGGCAGCCTGGCCACCGCAGCCACCTTCGTCAGCAGCGGCCTGGGGTTTGCCTGGCTGCCGCGACACATGATCGAGCGTGAACTCAAGGAAGGCGTGCTCAAGCTGCTACCGTTGGACCAGGGTGGCAGCCGCAACCCCAGTTTCTATCTCTACTCAAACAAGGACAAACCCTTGGGTCCGGCCACGCAGATCCTCATCGAACTGCTGCGCACCTTCGACACCGCGCCGCTGGATGCCCCGTTCGCCGCCCCAGAACAAGCCTGACAAGGAGTTGCGCCATGGCCTATTTCGAGCATGAAGGTTGCACCCTGCACTACGAGGAGTATGGCCACGGCACACCGTTGCTGCTGGTGCACGGACTGGGCTCGAGCACCCTGGACTGGGAGCAGCAGATTCCCCAGCTCGCGGCACACTATCGGGTGATCGTCCCCGATGTGCGCGGCCATGGCCGTTCCGACAAACCCCGCGAGCGCTACAGCATTGCCGGCTTCAGCGCCGACCTGGTGGCCTTGATCGAACACCTCAACCTTGGCCCGGCCCACCTGGTGGGACTGTCCATGGGCGGGATGATCGGTTTTCAGTTGGCGGTAGATCAACCGGCGTTGCTCAAGAGCCTGTCTATCGTCAACAGCGCACCCCAGGTCAAGCTGCGCAGTGCCGATGATTACTGGCAATGGTTCAAGCGCTGGAGCCTGATGCACGTGCTGAGCCTGGGCACCATCGGCAAAGCCCTGGGCGCCAAGCTGTTCCCCAAGCCAGAACAGGCTGGGCTGCGGCAAAAGATGGCCGAGCGCTGGGCAAAAAACGACAAACGTGCTTATCTCGCCAGCTTCAACGCCATTGTTGGCTGGGGGGTTGAGGAACGACTGTCACGAGTGACCTGTCCAACCCTGGTCATCAGCGCCGACCGCGACTACACCCCGGTGGCGCTCAAGGCGGCCTATGTCAAACTGCTGCCCGATGCGCGTCTGGTGGTGATCGACGATTCCCGCCACGCCACCCCGCTGGATCAGCCACACCGCTTCAACCAAACCCTGCTTGAGTTTTTAACCACAGTCGACACCACTACCCAGGATCACTGACCCATGCTGAAAAAAATCGCCCTCGTGGCCGGCTCCGTACTGTTCGCCGCCAACCTGATGGCCGCCGAAGCAGCCAAGGCTCCCCATGTACTGCTGGAGACCACCAACGGTCAGATCGAAATCGAACTGGACCCGGTCAAGGCGCCGATCAGTACCAAGAACTTCCTTGAGTACGTCGACAGCGGCTTCTACACCAACACCATTTTCCACCGGGTGATCCCGGGCTTCATGGTCCAGGGCGGTGGCTTCACCCCACAGATGGCGCAGAAAGACACCAAGGCACCAATCAAGAACGAAGCCAGCAACGGCCTGCACAACGTGCGTGGCACCCTGTCGATGGCCCGTACGTCCAATCCGGACTCGGCCACCAGCCAGTTCTTCATCAACGTCGCCGACAATGATTTCCTCAATCCGGGCCGCGATGCCGGCTACGCGGTCTTCGCCAAAGTGGTCAAGGGCATGGACGTCGTCGACATCATCGTCAACTCGCAAACCACCACCAAACAAGGCATGCAGAACGTGCCGATCGACCCGGTGCTGATCAAGTCGGCCAAGCGCATCGACTAAGCTGTACAGGGCGTCCTGAGCGGCAGCGGATGGTTGATCGCGCCGCTCGCATCAAAAAAAGGAGAGCCCGTACGCGGGCGTTTGACTGATGCTCTATCGCCGCTTCGAAAAACTCATCGATATCTTCCGTGAAGCCCCGACGGCGGCCCCGCCCGACCAGGTGCTGCCCTTCTATACCTACTACCTGCGCCAGGTCTGGCCCAGCTTCGTCGCGCTGCTGGTGGTGGGCCTGTTTGCCGCGTTGGTCGAAGTGGCGCTGTTCAGCTACCTGAGCCGGATCATCGACCTCGCCCAGGGCACACCGAATGCCGACTTCTTCAAGGTGCACGGTGCCGAGCTGGCCTGGATGGCCGTGGTTGCCCTGATTCTGCGGCCAGTGTTTGTCGGCCTGCACGACCTGCTGGTGCACCAGACCCTGAGCCCCGGCATGACCAGCATGATCCGCTGGCAGAACCACAGCTACGTGCTCAAGCAGAGCCTGAATTTCTTCCAGAACGACTTCGCCGGGCGCATCGCCCAGCGCATCATGCAAACCGGCAACTCGCTGCGCGACTCCGCGGTGCAAGCCGTGGATGCGTTGTGGCACGTGCTGATCTATGCCATCAGCTCTCTGGTGCTGTTCGCCGAGGCCGACTGGCGCCTGATGATCCCGCTGCTGACCTGGATCGCCGCCTACATCGCCGCCCTTTGCTACTTCGTGCCCCGGGTCAAGGAGCGCTCGGTGGTGTCGTCCGATGCCCGCTCCAAACTCATGGGGCGGATCGTCGACGGCTACACCAACATCACCACCCTCAAACTGTTCGCCCACACCAACTTCGAACAGCAGTACGCCCGCGAGGCAATCGCGGAACAGACCGAAAAATCCCAGTTGGCCGGTCGTGTGGTCACCAGCATGGACGTGGTCATCACCACCATGAACGGCTTGTTGATCGTCGGCACCACCGGCCTGGCGTTGTGGCTGTGGACACAGTCGCTGATCTCGGTGGGGGCGATTGCCCTGGCCACCGGCCTGGTGATCCGCATCGTCAACATGTCGGGCTGGATAATGTGGGTGGTTAACGGCATTTTCGAAAACATCGGCATGGTCCAGGACGGCCTGCAGACTATCGCCCAGCCGATCAGCGTGACCGACCGCGAACCGGCGCCCCGCCTGGAAGTGACTCGTGGCGAAGTGCGCTTCGAGCACGTGGCGTTCCACTATGGAAAAAAAAGCGGAATCATCAGCGACCTCAACCTGGTCATCAAGCCCGGTGAGAAGATCGGCTTGATCGGCCCATCGGGCGCTGGCAAATCGACCCTGGTCAACCTGCTGCTGCGCCTGTACGACGTGCAGGCCGGGCAGATCCTGATCGACGGCCAGAACATCGCCCACGTCGCCCAGGAAAGCCTGCGCGAGCGGATTGGCATGATCACCCAGGACACCTCGCTGCTGCACCGCTCGATCCGCGACAACTTGCTGTACGGCAAACCCGACGCCAGCGATGCCGAACTCTGGGAGGCGGCGCACAAGGCCCGCGCCGATGAATTCATCCCGCTGCTGTCGGACGCCGAAGGGCGGAGCGGCTTCGATGCCCACGTTGGGGAACGCGGGGTGAAACTGTCCGGCGGCCAGCGCCAACGGATCGCCATCGCCCGGGTGCTACTCAAGGATGCGCCGATCCTGATCATGGACGAAGCGACCTCGGCCCTCGACTCGGAAGTCGAAGCAGCAATCCAGGAAAGCCTGGAAACCCTGATGCAGGGCAAAACGGTGATCGCCATCGCCCACCGCCTCTCCACCATCGCCCGCATGGACCGCCTGGTAGTCCTGGAAAACGGCCAGATCGCCGAAAGCGGCACCCACGCCGAACTGCTCGCCCACGGCGGCTTGTATGCACGGCTGTGGCAGCACCAGACCGGAGGATTTGTCGGCATCGATTGAAATCGTAGCGAGCTGGCTTGCCCGCGATGGCGCCAGCACAGCCAACATCAATGACGCCTGACACACTGCCATCGCGAGCAGGCTCGCTCCCACAAACGCTGCTCGATATGCCCCCACAACCCACCAAAGCCCTTTACTCAGAGCCTCTGGGGTTTTTCCTCACACTGGCATTCCAGAAAAACCCTGCTTCACTCAGCAAAGGTTCTGGAGATGGTTCTGTAGTCCATCTGCGGAGGCACAAGGCAGCGTTAACTCGAAAGGGCACACTCTCATGTCTCTGTTAAAACGTTCGGCTACAGAGTTGGTAGGTACGTTCTGGCTGGTTTTGGGTGGTTGCGGCAGTGCGGTGCTGGCGGCGGGTTTTCCCGAGGTGGGCATCGGCCTGCTGGGGGTGTCACTGGCGTTTGGCCTGACGGTGCTGACCATGGCCTTTGCCATCGGCCACATCTCCGGTTGCCACCTCAACCCGGCAGTATCCCTCGGGCTGGTGGTCGGCGGGCGTTTCCCGGCCAAGGAACTGCCGGCCTACGTCATCGCCCAGGTGCTCGGTGGGATCATCGCTGCCGCCCTGCTCTACTTCATCGCCAGCGGCAAACCCGGCTTCGAACTGGCCAGCGGCCTGGCTTCCAACGGCTACGGTGAACACTCCCCCGGCGGCTACTCGATGGCCGCAGGTTTTGTCACTGAGCTGGTGATGACCGCGATGTTCATCCTGATCATCCTCGGTGCCACCGACAAGCGTGCACCCGCAGGCTTTGCCCCGATCGCCATCGGCCTGGCACTGACCCTGATTCACCTGATCTCGATCCCGGTCACCAACACCTCGGTCAACCCGGCACGCAGCACCGGACCGGCGCTGATTGTCGGCGGCTGGGCGATCCAGCAACTGTGGCTGTTCTGGCTGGCACCACTGCTGGGCGCGGTGATTGGCGGCGTGGTCTATCGCTGGCTGGGCAAAGAGGACAACTGAGCGGCGCGCTGACGCGAGGATCAGCCTTGTCGATAAGGCAAGGCGCTCCTCGCTTCCTCGGCATACCCCAGCACCCCGACGCGCTCACGCGCCAGGAAGTCCTGCACCGCCGACTTGAGTCCAGGGTGACGCAAGTAATGCCAGGAATGGGTGATCACCGGTTCAAAACCACGAATCAGCTTGTGCTCGCCCTGGGCACCGGCATCAAAGCGCTGGAACCCATTGGCAATCGCATAGTCCATGCCCTGATAAAAGCAGGTCTCGAAGTGCAGGCGGTCGAACTCCGCCAGGCAGCCCCAGTAACGACCATAAAAACTATCGCCGCCCACCAGACTGAAAGCCATGGCCACCGGCCGTGAACCTTGCTTGGCCAACACCACACGAATGGCTTGCGGCATACGCTCGGCCAGCAGGCTGAAAAACTCCCGGGTCAGGTAGGGTGTCTGCCGGCGCACGGCGTAAGTATTGGCGTAGCAGGCATAGACAAAATCCCACTGTGCCTGATCCAGTTGCCTCCCCTCCAGCCATTCAAACTCGATGCCCAGCCCCGCCACCTGCTCACGCTCCTTGCGCATCTGCTTGCGCTTGCGCGAACTGAGCACATCGAGAAAGTCCTGGAAGTCCCGGTAGCCGCGATTCTGCCAGTGATACTGGCAGCCGATGCGCTGCAACCAGCCCGGTTGCTGGGCCAGGGCGTCGTCGGTAAAGGCATCGGTGAAATTGATATGGGCGCTGGAGAGATCTTCGATCTCCAGATACCCCGGCAAGCTCTTGAGTAACTCGACACCATCCTGCCCATCGGCCGCGAGCAAGCGCGGGCCACTGACCGGACTGAACGGCACGGCGCTCAGCAGCTTGGGGTAATAGGCGATTCCCGCACGCTCACAGGCATCGGCCCAGGCATGGTCGAACACGTACTCGCCATAGGAGTGCCATTTGCGGTAACTGGGCAACGCTGCCAGCAAGCGACCGTCTTCGATGTGCAGCAGGTGTTCCGGCTGCCAGCCCGAGTGCGGGCCGAGGCTGGCACTGTCTTCCAGGCTGCTGAGAAAAGCATGCCGCAGGAACGGCTGAGTGTCGGGTACCAGGGCGTCCCACTCTGTCGGCGCAATGGCGGACAGACTGTCCAAAACATGTAACGGCATTCTGTTCCCCGCAGGCACAACCCCAAGACCTGCCGAGTATCGCCCATCCCTGAGGCTTGCCGAAATAAAAAAAACCCCGCCGAGGCGGGGGAAACGAAAGGAGCTTTAACGGATGAAGTAAGAGCTCGTGCTGCGGGTGCTGCGATTTAGAACACGTATTGCGCGCGGACCACGAAACCGTCGCCGTTGTCATCGCCAGTGCGCTGTGCCGGGGTCGTACCGCTGGCTGCGGTGGCGTTGGTGACCTTCTCGGTCTTGGCGTTGAGGTAGGCCGCGGAGATCTTCACTGCTTCGTTGGCGTACCAGTTGACACCCAGGGTGTGCACCTTGGCTTCGGCATCGCCGACGTCTCGGGTCAGGGTGGCAGTGGTGATGTTGTCGTCTTCGACGGTCAGGCTGTCGTAGCGATAGAACACTTCCCAGGCACCAATCGACTTGTTGGCCGGCTTGATTGCGTCGAACTTGCCGACTTTATAGCCGCGCGATTCGCCAGTCAGGGTGTAGGCGCCCTGTACGTAGAAGCCGTGGCCCTTGATGTCTTCATAGGCGCTGTCGTCGGCCTTGGTCTTGCGGGTAACGTATTCACCCTGGATCGAGGCCGGGCCCATGGCGAAGGCCGCTTCCAGACCCAATGCGTCGTCGCGGTCGAAAGAACCGGCTGGCGACGAGGAGCTGCCACCCAGCACCGGACGGTTGCCGTTGCTGCCCGCATCGTTGCCGCCCAGGGTTTCCACGCCACGCATGCCCATCCGGGTGCGATAACGGGAGTCGAAGGCCGTATCCGAGACATCGCGCGACGCCAGGTTCAGACCGAAGTGCAGGACATTGCCGGCATCGTGCATCGGGGCGAAGACAAAACGTCCGTTGACTTGCTTGACGCTGTTGCCGTCGGTGTCGTCGGTGTCCTTGCTGAACACGCCGGCGGAGGCATAGAACGACTCGGCAAAGGTGCTCGAGGCTTGCAGGCCCAGGCCATTCTGGTGACCGTTGGCCCAGTCGACCATGTCATAGGCCATGTTGCGCTCTGGCGCGGTGACCCACTTGGAGCTGGTGGCTTTTTCCAGGCCGAAGTCCGGGTCAAAACGACCGACCTTGATCGACACCGGCTTGAAGCCGTTGTAGGCCAGGGACGCTTCGTCGAAGTAGCCGTTGTCGGAGTCGCCGCTGTTGTGGGAGAAGTCGTAGCTGACGGTGTAGGCCCAGTCGGTGTAGAGCACACCGGACAGTTCCAGGAACGCGCGACGCAGGTAGGCCGCATCCGCAGTGTCACCATTCTTGGTGTAGATGCCGTCGAACTGGCTGTAGTCCGCCTGCACGCGGCCGCCCAGTTTGAAGCTGAATTCTTTATCGGTGGTTGCGACCTCGAGGCCGCCCTTGGTCTTGACTACGATATCGGCGCCGTCAGAGGTGACGGTGCCAGCGAAAGCCTGGGCGGTCACTGCCATGGCCAGTGCGCTGGCAGCAAAACCGGCGAAGTGCTTACGGATCATCGAAGAGTTCCCCTAATTGGTGGTCTAAAGCTGGAAACACGCGGTTCAGGCCCGCTTGTGTTGGGAGGGAATCTTGGCGAGGACGTATTGCAGGCAAGTTGCCATTAGATAAAGATTTGATGACAACGGAACTTTTTTACTTCGAATCGAAATAAATCTGCTACGCGTCGTCGAGCGGGCTGAAAGCCGTGAGATAGGGGGATTACGAGGGAGGCAAAGCGACAGCCTGCGGTGCGACCGCAGGCTGTGGGGGGCATTTTGCTAACGCAGGATCAGCGTTTGCGCAGAATCACGCTGCCGATCGAGTAACCGGCGCCAAACGAGCTGAGCACCGCCAGGGAGCCGGCAGGCAGATCATCCTGATGCTTGTGAAAAGCAATCACCGAACCGGCCGAGCTGGTGTTGGCGTAAGTGTCGAGGATCACCGGTGCCTCTTCTTCCGTGGCTTCACGGCCCAGCAGCTTCTTGACGATCAGGTGGTTCATGCTGAGGTTGGCCTGGTGCAGCCAGAAACGCTTGACGTCGCTGACGTTCAGGTTGTTCTCCTGCAGGTGGCTGCCCACCAGCTCCGCGACCATCGGGCAAACGTCACGGAACACCTTGCGGCCTTCCTGGACGAACAGCTTGTCGCGGGCACCGATGCCCTCTTCTGCTGCGCGGTTGAGGAAGCCGAAGTTGTTGCGGATGTTGTTGGAGAACTTGGTCAACAGCTTGGTGCTGACCACATCGAACTGGTACGGGGAGGTCGCCAGGTCCGCACGTTCGATGATCACCGCCGTGGCGGCATCGCCGAAGATGAAGTGGCTGTCGCGGTCACGGAAGTTCAGGTGACCGGTGCAGACTTCCGGGTTGACCATCAGGATGGCCCGGGCCTGGCCCAGTTGCACGCTGTTGGCCGCGGCCTGGATGCCGAAGGTGGCCGAGGAACAGGCCACGTTCATATCAAACCCGAACCCCTGGATGCCCAGCGCTTCCTGGACTTCGATCGCGATGGCCGGATAGGCGCGCTGCAGGTTGGAACAGGCGACGATCACCCCGTCGATGTCCGCGGCGGTCTTGCCGGCACGTTGCAGGGCTTGTTCGGCAGCGCCGATGGCCATCTGGCAGAGCACCGACCATTCGTCGTTGGAGCGCTCAGGCAGGCGTGGCGCCATGCGCGCGGGATCGAGAATGCCTTCCTTGTCCATGACAAAGCGGCTCTTGATCCCGGAAGCTTTTTCGATAAAGGCAGCGCTGGACTCGGTCAGCGCCTCGACTTCGCCACGCTCGATGGCCTGGGCGTTTTCGGCGTTGAACTGGGCGACGTAAGTATTGAAAGACTGCACCAGCTCTTCGTTGGAGATGCTGTTGGCCGGGGTATACAGGCCGGTGCCGCTGATGACGACGTTATGCATGCTCGTTTCTCTAATCTGTTCAGGCAGAAAGCATTGGCACCGACGTACCAATACATAAAGGGTCGTATCCCGTCAGTGGGCATCGACCTGGCGTCGCTTTATTCCGATCCGTCCTGGCCTGCAGACACGCAAAACCGCGGGACCGGCGTTTATAGGCGCGAAGTTTGCCATAAACCTCGGGGTTTGGCCCTATTGGCTGGATCAAACGGCCATCGACCCAACACTTTGCCGGTGGGAGCGGGCTTGCCCGCGATGGGCATAGGTATCTACGTGGACTTGCTCCCGTGGCGGCCTCTGGGCCGACCGGGGTGTGGGATTAGGCCGAGTACATATCCATTCTTGCGGTAACGGCCACCTATGGTTCCGCTCTTACAGCGGCTCACTTTTGGAGCCCAAAAGTAAGCAAAAGGCTCTTGCCCCACCACTCGGCACCTCGCTTGGGCTCGGTGTGCCCTCACTCCGGCTTGAATCCGTGGGCCGCC
>NZ_JBIUWJ010000037.1:0-55712 GCF_044743405.1 Pseudomonas sp. NPDC087626 | reverse complement strand
ACGCCGGGTTAGCCGCCCCGCGCCATGGATGGCGCGTGGCGGCGGCCCACGGATTCAAGCCGGAGTGAGGGCACACCGAGCCCAAGCGAGGTGCCAAGTGGTGGGGCAAGAGCCTTTTGCTTACTTTTGGGCTCCTCCAAAAGTGAGCCGCTGTAAAAGCGGAACCATAGGTGGCCGTTACCGCAGAAATGGATATGTACCCCGCCTAATCCAACCCCCCAGAGGCCGCCAAGCAAGCTCCCTCGCCACAGGCCGCTACAAGGTTGTGTAGATACCTATGGCCATCGCGGGCAAGCCGCAAGCGGGCGCCCGCTCTCACATTAATCCAGGTCGTTCGCAGATTATCCATACACCCGCCAAACCTGTGGAGCCCTCAGGCGACGTTGGCTTGTAGTGGGGTGTTGTCGGCCAGGATGCGTTCGATGGCGCCGACCAACAGGCTGTGCAGCAGGCGGTCGCGCTCGCGGGGGGGCAGGGGGTGTTGGCCCAGCCAGCCGGGGGCGCTGTTGAGCAGGGAGGCGATGGTGTGTCCGGCGGCCAGCAGGGCTTGGTCGCCGAGTCGGATCGCGGGGCAGAGCATGCGCATCAGTTGTTGCTCGTAGCGTTGCTGTAACTGACGGACGCGCACTTGCTGGTCGTCGTTCAGGCAACTGCTGTCGCGCTCCACCAGGCGAAAGTGCCAGGGCATGTCCTGATGCAGTTTCAGGTGTGCCTGGATCAGCGGCAACAGGCGGTCCTGGGAGGTGCGCGAGCGCCGTTCGATGCGGGTGAGGGTGGCCAGCAGTTCTTCGTAGAATTCTTCGATCAAATCCAGCAGCAGGTGCTGTTTGCTCGGGTAGTGGTGATACAGCGAACCTGGGGTAAGCCCCAGGTACGCCGCCAGTTCACGCATGCCGACCTGGCCAAAGCCCTTGCTGGCGAACAGCTCCAGGGCCTTGTCTCGGCTTTGGGCAAAGCGCGAGCAGCGCTCAGTCGTAGACATGGAAGCCGCGTCCGGTCTTGCGACCCAGGTAGCCGGCCGCGACCATTTCCTTGAGCAGCGGGGCCGGGCGGTACTTGCTGTCGTTGAAGCCGTCGTAGAAGGCTTGCATGATCGCCAGCAAGGTATCCAGGCCAATCAGGTCGGCCAGGGCCAACGGGCCGATCGGCTGGTTGCAGCCCAGGCGCATGCCGGCGTCGATGTCTTCGGCACTGGCCAGGCCTTCCTGCAGCACCAGCACTGCTTCGTTGATCATCGGTACCAGGATCCGGTTGACCACAAACCCCGGACGGTTGCCCGCGGTGATCGCGGTCTTGCCCAGACGCTGGGCCATGTCCAGGGCCAGGGCGTGGGTCGCGTCGCTGGTCTGCAGGCCACGAATCACTTCGATCAGCGCCATCACCGGCACCGGATTGAAGAAGTGCAGGCCGATGAACCGCTCGGGGTGGCTGACGCTGGCCGCCAACTGGGTGATCGACAACGACGAGGTGTTGGAGGCAATCACGCACTCGGCGCTGACCTGGGCCGCAGCTTGTTGC
This sequence comes from Pseudomonas sp. NPDC087626, assembly GCF_044743405.1. Lineage (NCBI taxonomy): Bacteria > Pseudomonadati > Pseudomonadota > Gammaproteobacteria > Pseudomonadales > Pseudomonadaceae > Pseudomonas > Pseudomonas sp. NPDC087626. The sequence continues at coordinate 54,194 of NZ_JBIUWJ010000037.1, read as the reverse complement.
AACAGGCGCAGTTTCAGCTCGAGGTTCTCGGTCGCGGCCTCGATCACCATCTGCACGCCGTGCAGGCTGGCGTAGTCGGTGCTGGTGCGGATCTGCCCCAGGGCCGCGAGTTTCTGTTCCTGGCTCAGGCTGCCCTTGGCTACCTGGCGATCGAGGTTCTTGCCGACGGTGGCCAGGGCCTTTTGCAAGGCGCTCTCGGCGATGTCGATCAGGGTCACCTGCAAGCCTGCCACCGCGCAGACCTGCGCGATGCCGTTGCCCATGGTGCCGGCGCCAATCACGCCGATGTGCTGCAGATTCATGTCGATGTCCTTGCTCATACGCGTTCGAACAGCACGGCGATGCCTTGGCCGCCGCCGATGCACATGGTTGCCAGGGCGTAACGGCCCTGCACGCGGTGCAGTTCGTGAATGGCCTTGGTGGCGATGATCGCGCCGGTAGCGCCTACCGGGTGACCGAGGGAAATCCCCGAACCGTTAGGGTTGACCTTCGCTGGATCGAAGCCCAGTTCCTGCGCCACGGCACAGGCCTGGGCGGCGAACGCTTCGTTGGACTCGATCACGTCCAGGTCAGCCACGGTCAGGCCGGCGCGCTCCAGCACCAGGCGGGTCGCGGGAATCGGACCCAGGCCCATCATCGACGGCTCGACACCGGCATGGGCGTAACCCACCAGCCGCGCCATCGGCTTGAGACCTTGTTCCTGCACGACTTTGCCGGTGGCCATGATCAGTGCGCCGGCACCGTCGTTGAGGCCCGAGGCGTTGCCGGCGGTGACGCTGCCGTCTTTCTTGAATGCCGGCTTCATGCGCTCCAGCTGTTCGCTGCTGACGTCGCCTCGCACGTGTTCATCGGTGGCAAAGGTCACGGTGCCTTTGCGGGTAGCGATCTCGATCGGCACGATCTGCCCCTCGAAACGCCCTTCGGCGATGGCGTGGGCAGCGCGCTGCTGGCTGAGCAGGGCCAGTTGGTCCTGGGCCTGGCGGCTGATGCCGAAATGCTCGGCGATGTTCTCCGCGGTGATGCCCATGTGGATCCCGGCGAATGGGTCATGCAAGGCGCCGAGCATGTAGTCGATGCCCTGGATATCGCCCATGCGCGCGCCCCAACGTGCCTGCGGCAGCAGGTAGGCGCCACGGCTCATGGATTCCACGCCACCGGCCATTGCCGCGCCGGCGTCACCGAGCATCAGGCTCTGGGCGGCACTGACGATTGCTTGCAGGCCGGAACCGCACAGGCGGTTGACGTTGAAGGCCGGGGTTTCCTTGGACAGGCCGGCGTTCATCGAAATCACCCGGGAGATGTAAGCGTCGCGGGCTTCGGTCGGGATCACGTGGCCCATCACGGTGTGGCCGATGTGCTCGGGGGCCAGGCCCGAGCGCTCGATGGCGGCGCGGCACACGGCGGTGCCCAGGTCGATCGGCGAAACGTCCTTGAGGGAACCACCAAAACCACCGATGGCGGAACGGACGGCGCTGAGGACAAAAATATCGGAAGGCTTCATGAATGTTCCCTGGGTATCGTGGGCAGCGCGCGGCTCACGTAATATGGGCGGCGCTGGAGGAGGCTGGTTTATGGCGCTGAGTCTAGAGTCAGCCGCGCCGCGGCGCCTATGCCAAAACTGCGCAAGGGTGGTGGCGTTTTTTGCCATGTTCAGATGATCGGGAGCCATGGAAATACATGCGGGAGACGGATTCGGTAGCGGTGTACTTCGTGTACCCGATGATCCAGGCCTTGCGCGCGGACCCACAGCGCCTGCACGCGGTGCTGCGCCAAGTGGGGATCGATCCGCAACTGCTGGAGCAGCCGGCGGCGCGGGTCCCGGCCTCGGCGTTTGCCGCGTTGTGGCTGGCGCAGATTGGTGAGTTGCAGGACGAGTTCTTCGGCCTCGATTCCCACGGCATGCCACCCGGCAGCTTCGCCCTGATCTGCCGGGCGCTGATCCAGGAGCCGACCCTGGAAAAAGCCATGCGCCAGTGCCTGGCCAACTTTGCCCTGTTCCTGCGGGACTTTCGCGGCACCCTGACGGTGCGTGGCAAGCGCGCGCTGATCAGCCTGCAGACCCAGGCGCAAAGCGTTGAGCTGGCGCGTTTTGGTGAAGAGACCTTCCTGGTGCTGATGATCAGCCTGCTGTGCTGGCTGGGCGGACGACGGATAGCCATCGACCGCGCCGACTTCCAGCACCCGCGTCTGTCTCTGGACGACGATGCCTTGCTCTGGGGCGCCAACCTGACCTTTGGCGCGGCACGCACGCAAATCGAGTTCGACAGCCGCTTCCTGCAACTGCCGGTGACCCAGGACCTGGCGTCGCTCAAGGCGTTTTTGCGCAGTGCCCCGCAATGGCTGGTGATTCGCTTCCGCAACCAGCACGGCCTGGCGGCGCAGGTCCATCAGCGGCTGCGCAACAGCGATTACAGCCAATGGCCGACCCTGGAAGCCTTTGCCCGCGAGCAACACCTGAGCCCCAGCACCGTGCGGCGCAAGCTCGAGCGCGAAGGCTGTGCATTCCAGGAGATCAAGGACGAGGTGCGCCGCGCGGTGGCGATCGAACAATTGCGCCGCACCCAGGCCAGCATCACCACGATTGCCGAGCAGATCGGCTTCCAGGAGCCCAGCGCGTTTCACCGCGCCTTCAAGAAGTGGACGGGGGAAAGCCCGGGGCGTTATCGGGCACGGTTCCAGGGTGCGCAGGCGTTGCCGGCGATGGACGAGCATGACCGGTGATCGTCTCGGCTGAGTAATCCAGCATGCCCTGGGCGTTGTTCAACTACTGTTGAAAGTCGCCATGATTGGGGAGTGCCTGTGATGAATAACGTGATTGCCGATCTGATTCTGCACAACGGTCGCCTGCACACAGTGGATCGGGCCAAGCCCCGGGCCAGCGCGGTGGCGATCAAGGACGGGCGGTTCGTGGTGGTCGGCAACGACGCCCAGGCCATGGCCTTGCGCGGCGCGGGCACCCAGGTGGTCGACCTGCTGGGGCGCACGGTGATCCCCGGGCTCAACGACTCGCACTTGCACTTGATCCGTGGCGGCCTGAACTACAACCTGGAATTGCGTTGGGAAGGGGTGCCGTCGCTGGTGGACGCCTTGCGCCTGCTCAAGGACCAGGCCGAACGCACACCCGCCCCGCAGTGGGTACGGGTGGTGGGTGGCTGGAACGAATTCCAGTTCGCCGAAAAACGCCTGCCGACCCTCGACGAATTGAACAGGGCCGCCCCCGATACGCCGGTGTTTGTCTTGCACCTCTACGACCGCGCCTTGCTCAACCGCGCGGCCTTGCGGGTGGTGGGCTACGACCGCAATACGCCGAACCCGCCCGGCGGCGAGATCGTGCGTGACGCCAATGGCGAGCCGAGCGGCATGCTGGTGGCCCGGCCCAACGCGATGATCCTCTATTCGACCCTGGCCAAGGGGCCGAAACTGCCGCTGGAATACCAGCTCAACTCGACTCGCCAGTTCATGCGCGAGCTCAACCGCCTCGGGGTCACCAGCGCGATCGATGCCGGCGGTGGTTTCCAGAACTACCCGGACGACTACGCGGTGATCAACGAGCTGGCGGCCAAGGATCAACTGACCATCCGCATCGCCTACAACCTGTTCACCCAGAAACCCAAGGAGGAGCTCAACGACTTCAAACACTGGACCGCCAGCGTCAGCCTGCACCAGGGCGATGATTACCTGCGCCACAACGGCGCCGGGGAAATGCTGGTGTTCTCGGCGGCGGATTTCGAGGACTTCCTCGAACCGCGCCCGGACCTGCCCTTGACCATGGAGCAGGAGCTGGAGCCGGTGGTGCGGCACCTGGTGGAGCAACGTTGGCCGTTTCGCCTGCACGCCACCTACGACGAATCGATATCGCGCATGCTCGACGTGTTCGAGAAGGTCAATCGGGATATACCGTTCAATGGCTTGCCGTGGTTCTTCGATCACGCCGAAACCATCAGCCCGAAAAACATCGAGCGGGTGCGGGCGCTCGGCGGCGGCATCGCGATCCAGGATCGCATGGCGTTCCAGGGCGAGTACTTCGTCGAACGCTACGGCGCCAAGGCAGCCGAGCTGACCCCGCCGATCCAGCGCATGCTCGCCGAGGGCGTGCCGGTGGGGGCGGGCACCGATGCGACGCGGGTGTCGAGCTACAACCCCTGGACCTCGCTGTACTGGATGGTCAGCGGGCGCACGGTGGGCGGGCTGGCGCTGTACCCGCAAGGGCTGCCCCGGGACACCGCGCTGGAACTGTACACCCACGGCAGTGCCTGGTTCTCCTCGGAACAGGGCAAGAAAGGCCAGATCAAGGCCGGGCAACTGGCGGACCTGGTGGCGCTGACGGCGGACTATTTCACGGTCGAGGACGAGGCGATCAAGTGGATCGAGTCGCTGCTGACGGTGGTCGGCGGCAAGGTGGTGCACGCGGCGGGGGATTTTCAGCGGCTCGCGCCACCCACCTTGCCGGTGACCCCGGACTGGTCGCCGGTGGTCAAGGTCCCGGGGCATTGGCGCCCGGCTGCGCCGCTGCAGGCCCAGGTGCACCAGTGCAGCGGACCTTGTGGCGTGCATGCCCATGGTCACCAGCGCGCGCGGCTGTCGAACGTCCCGGTGAGTGATTTCCAGGGATTCTGGGGCGCCTTCGGCTGTTCGTGTTTCGCCTTTTGAGGGCTGGCCGGCGATTGCGCTAATGAAAATTATGCTGTAGTTTTTCATGAAATTATAAAAACATAATTTCATGGGTAGACAGATGTTTCAGCAATCCACACAACATGTCGCCAGCTACTACGCCCACAGTTGCGCCGATCGATTGCTGGAACGACCGGTGTTTGCGGGCGAGCAGGACACCGAGGTGGTGATCATCGGTGCCGGTTTCAGCGGCCTGCACACCGCGTTGCGCCTGGCCCTGGCCGGCAAGCGCGTGACGGTGCTGGAAGCCAGCCGGGTGGCCTGGGCCGCGTCCGGACGCAATGGCGGCCAGGCGATTCTCGGCTGGTCCTGCGACATGCCGCCCCTGGAAGCGGCGCTCGGCCATGAGCGCGCGCGCCGCCTGTGGGACAGCATGCGCTGGGCCGCCCGGGAGTTGCGTGAACTGCCGGCCCGCCACGGTTTCGACTGTGACTATCGCCCCGGGCATTTGTGGACCTCGGTCATGCACCGGCGGGTCAGCCTGTTGACCGAGTGGCAGCACGAGGCCAGCCACAAGTGGGGTCACGATGGCCTGCAATTCATCCCCCGCGAACAGTTGCCGCAGTGGGTCGCCAGTGAGCGTTACCAGGCCGGGTTGTTCGATCCCGAAGGCGGGCACCTGAACCCGTTGAAACTGGCCCTGGGCCTGGCCGCCGCCATCGAAAGCGCAGGCGGGCGTATCTACGAGCAAAGCAAGGCCCTGAGCTACCGCCAGGTGGGCGATCGTTACGTGGTCGAGACCGAGCAGGGCAGCTTGCGCGCCGATGTGCTGGTGCTGGCCTGCAATGCCTACCTCGATCGACTCGATCCGCAGTTGGCCAGTTGCGTGTTGCCGGTGGGCACCTACCAGGTCGCCACCGCGCCGCTGGCGCCGGCACTGGCCAGGGCGTTGCTGCCGGGCAATGTGTGCGTCACCGACAATCAGTTTGTCCTCGATTACTTTCGTCGTACCCCGGACCACCGCCTGCTGTTCGGTGGCGGCTGCACCTACCTGGGCGGCATGCCCAGGGACATCGGCGCGGCAACCCGGCCGTTTCTCGAGCGGGTGTTCCCGCAGTTGCAGGGCGTCGAACTGGAGTACGCGTGGGGCGGGCACATCGACCTGACCCTCAAGCGCACCCCGGACATCGGCCGGCGCGGCGATCTCTACTGGCTGCAGGGCTATTCGGGACACGGCGTGTTGCCAACCCTGGCCGCCGCGCGCGCGGTATCGGCAGCCATCCTCGGCCAGGCCGACGAATTGGCCCTGTACCAGGGCCTGCAAAACGACAGTTTTCCCGGCGGCAAATACCTGGCCGCGCCGCTGGAAGCCATCGGCAAGGCCTGGTACCGACTGCGCGACAGCATTTGATCAATCCTCTTCCGGAATTCCAGGCATGAACAAGCAAGAAGAAATTGCCGCGCTGGCGATCCTGATCCACGACCTGCGCAAGCACAAGAAATTCACCCTCAAGGAGCTGGCGGACAAGATCGAGCGCTCAGTGGGTTTCCTTTCGCAAGTCGAGCGTGGCCTGTCTCGCCCAACCGTGGCTGACCTGACGGCGATCAGCGAGACCCTGGGGGTGCCGACCACCTATTTCTACAGCCTGCCCAAGCCCAAGGTCCTGCCGTGGGTTACCCGGCCGGATGAGCGCCGCACCCTGTACTACGCCAACGGCATCACCGACATCCTGGTCTCGCCGAAAATGCGCGCCACCTTCTCGATGCTCGAAAGCCGCCTGGAGGCCGGGGCCAACAGCGGTGAGCGGCACCTGAGCGACAGCTCGGAGCAGGGCGGTTACGTGCTCGAAGGCGAGTTGACCCTGTGGCTGGACGAGGACGACGAGCCCGTCACCTTGCTGGCCGGCGACAGTTTCCAGCTCGACAGCCACACCCGCTGCCGCTACGGCAACCTCACTGACCAACTCACGCGCGTGCTGTGGGTTTACACCTGATCACTACAACGGGAACCTTGAAGATGGACGCTGCCTGCTCTGATCTGTTGGCCGAAGTACGGGCTTTTCGCCAACGCTACCCTGAGGTGCGTTATGTCGACCTCATCTCCCTGGACATTCCGGGGCACTTCTACGGTAAGCGCTATCCGATCGACATGCTGGAAAAAGTCGCCGCCGGCACGGCCCTCAAGTTGCCGCAGAACTGCGTGCTGCTGGGTGTGCAGGGTGGTCTGTTCAAGATCGGTGACTACTGCTTCCACGACGGCGACCCGGATGCCGTGCGGCGCCTGGTACCGGGCACACTCAAACCCGTGACCTGGGAGTCCCAGCCCCTGGGGCAGATGCTGATCACCTCCGACGGCACCGCCAAGCCCATCGAATTCGAACCCCGGGAAGTCCTCGCCCAGGTGCTGCAGCGCCTGCGCGGCAAAGGCATTCACCCGGTGGTGGCCTTCGAGCTGGAGTTCTACCTGTTCGACAAGCAACTGCGTGACGGTCTGCCGCAGTTCCCCCGCGATGGCCTGACCGATGACACCGACGATCAACCGAACATGCACATCGAGCGCCTGTCGCGGTTTTCTCCGGTGCTCGATGAAATGGTCGAGGCCGCCCGCATCCAGGGCATCGACACCACGGTGATCACTGCCGAGCTGGGCCCAGGCCAGTTCGAAATCAACTTCGGCCACCTCGACGACGGCCTGCAAGCCGCCGACTGGGCCGCACTGTTCTGCCGCAGCACCCGTGGCGTGGCCCTCAAGCACGGCTATCGCGCCAGCTTCATGGCCAAGCCGTACCTGCAACATCCCGGCAGCGGCATGCATGTGCACGTCAGCTTGTACGACGGCGCCGGCCAGAACCTGCTGGCGGCCAACCAGCAACAGGCCCTGCGCCATGCCGTCGCCGGCTGCCTGGAACTGCTGCCGCATTGCATGCCGATCTTCGCCCCCAACCAGAACGCCTACCGCCGCCTGGGCGGCACCGTCAACGCCGCCACCCGCGCCAGTTGGGGCTTCGAGGACCGCGACGCCTGCGTCCGCATCCCTGAGTCCGACGCCAAGAACCTGCGCATCGAACACCGCCTGGCCGGTGCCGACGCCAACCCGTACCTGGTACTGGCGGCGATCCTGGTCGGCCTGGAGCAGGGCCTGGCCGCTGGCCGCGAACCCATCCCGCCGCTCAACGAAGATCGCAACAGCGGCATCGACTTCCCCCTTGACATGCTCGAGGCCGTACGCCACATGCAACACCAGCCACAACTGCGCGAAGGGCTGGGCGCTGAGTTCGTCGACGTCTACTGCGAAAACAAGCGCCAGGACCACTTGGCCTTCCAACAGGAAATAAGCGCACGGGAATACCGCTGGTACCTATAATCACCCCCTGGCCCGGCTCGCCCCGGGCCAGGGAATTGAAAACCTTGAGATTTTTTACTTTGCGTCCTTGACAGGACATCGGAAGCAGTCCAGAATTGCGTCCATTCCTGCTTAGGGAACGAGAAAAACCCTTTAGATTTCAAAGGGTTGGGAGTAGATGAAAATCTAGTTTCCTTCTCCAGTTTGTTTGCGTTTGGTGTTGTTTTTCAGGCATCCGACGTTTGAGGCCGAGTAGCAAAATGGTTATGCAGTGGATTGCAAATCCACCTACGCCGGTTCGATTCCGACCTCGGCCTCCACTATCAAAAACCCCGTAGATCAATGATCTACGGGGTTTTTTATTGCCCTCGGAAAAGTGAAGTGTTCCGCAATTTTCTAGTGGTGTTCCGCAACTGCATACTATCGGGTATCTAACTGCTTAGGGTCTGGCTCGCTACGATTGATGAGCTGACGTTGGCGGCAGGTATAGAAGTCGGCCAACAGCTGCCAGCAACACTGCGAAGTCGAAGACGTCAATGTGTTGGTGGACCGCTTGCAGTCTCAGATGAGGTGACGTACGCTGTCCTGGCCTCCATTCGGGTATTAAATAGGGTTGTTCAAACAGCGACCCGGCTCAAAAATGCTACAAGCAACGGCCCTTAGCGACTTAGGGGAATTATCGTTAAAGGAATATGGTGAAATATGAATGGAGGCTTTTTCTTAAACCTTTTCGACCTCAATCCGAGTACCACTCCTGAAGACCTAGCAGCACTTTTCGGGACGGACTACGGAAAAATAAAATATTATTATTACCGTGGAGATATGGCACGGCATTATCTTGCGTTTGAAATTCCTAAGAAAAGTGGCGGAAAACGCAAAATATTGGCACCAAGCGACAAGCTTAAAACTATCCAAGGGCGGATAGCGAGCTTGCTTTCAAAACTCTACAAACCAAGGGCACCAGTCAAGGCATTTCTGGCTGGACAATCTATTGTCGCCAACGCTCGCCCTCATTGCCGAAAAAAATATGTCTTCAATATCGACCTAGAAAATTTTTTCGGAACAATTACTTTTCGGCGTGTCCGTGGGATGTTAATGGCGAAACCTTATTCGCTTTCTCCAGAGACCGCATCAGTAATTGCTCACCTTACCACTGTAAACGGTATATTGCCCCAGGGGTCACCAAGCTCTCCCGTCATATCAAACATGCTATGTGCTAGCTTAGATAAAGACCTTTATTCGTTGGCAAAGCGTCATCGGGCAGTCTACACACGTTACGCTGATGATATGACGTTTTCATTCTATAGTCCGATAGAGTATGTTTCTAGAGAACTTGTGGAGTGGCGTGAGATTGATGGCAGACCAAATCATTACGGAAGCAAGGTCGGGCAAGAACTCGCGGCTGTAATTGAAACTCACGGCTTCAAAATCAACGAAGATAAGGTCAGGTTGCAGGGGACTCATGAGCGGCAAGTTGTGACGGGGCTTGTAACCAATCAAAAGCCAAATGTACCCCGGCCATATATTAGAAAAACTGCCGCCTTAATGCACTCGATTGAGAAGTTTGGATTTGAGGTTTCGAACTCGATTTTTAAAGAAAAAAGCCCCAACTCTACTGCGAACATTGAGACCCACCTACAAGGGCGACTGCTTTACATAAAGCAAGTTGTTAGCGAGGAGTCAGAAGTCTATAGGAGGCTTGCCCACAGATACAATATGCTGCCGATCAGCTCTAAGGTTCCCAACACCCCGGTAGCTACTCGTGAAGACTTAGATAATTTCAAAGTCGGAACATTTATAAAGGACAAATGTTGGGTTATTGAAATTAATGAGCAAATTAACGGCAGGCTCGTCAGTAGCCAAGGTAGCGCGTTCCTGATCGGTGGTCGTTTATTGGTGACATGTGAGCACGTACTTGCTGAGCAGTTTGGTGATGGTGTAAGAATCGAAGTCGCTGAGTGCTTGATCAAGAGGATGGGAGACGAAAATCTGTATGAGGCGAAAGTCATCATTCGTGATAAAGACCTGGATCTTGCAGTGTTGAAAATTGTAGATCCTCCAGCTGGTCTGGAAGTTTTTGCATTGGAAGATATCAAAGAACCCAATATTGGTGATCGTGTAGCGGTTTTAGGTTTTCCAAATTTTAAGGAGGGCAGCAGCGACGTTGGAGTCTTGAAGTGCAGGCTTACCAACAAATATCCATTAAGTGGTGTAATGCATAGTGAAGTTGATAAGACTTTGTATTCTGGGAATAGTGGTGGGCCTGTAATTAATTCGAGTTACCACGTTGTTGGAATTGCAGCTCAAGGTGCTGCTGGTAGTCCGGAGGGAAAAAACTCCTTCATTAGAGTCTCAGAGCTAAAAAAGTTTCTGGAAAAAAGCGGAGCAATTTAGTCTCATTAGGTTCTTTTTGTCCGAGTGTTGCCCGTCACCACTTCAGATTCTGATCGTGGAATCGGGCATCGGCAGTAGCTTTTCGCGCTCCATTGCTATTTTGTGGGTTGTACGATTTCACCAACACGACGATAAACTTTTTTCGTCATCTCCTGCGTTGAGTGACCGAGCAGTCGGCTTGCCTGCCCAATGTCGTCAATATCGCTGGCCGCTTTTGGCCGGATGTCACGGAATTGGAATTGTCGGATCTCGGCGCCGAGGGTTGTATCACCTTCGGCTATTGCCTTCACAGCTGCTTTTTCGCGGGCCTCATCCCACCGGTTTCTCAGCATGGCATAACTCATTCGTAGTCCCGCTTTGTTGGTGATCAGGCATGAGTTTCTGATGCCAGCCATGGTTTTTCGCTCAAGCAGGGCATCGAGGAATGTGCTGAGATTTGATGCGTTTGTCCCATCGTGTAGACGGATGCGCAGACGTTTCTCGGTCTTGCCCTGTCCTACCATTAGAAATCCATTGCTGAGGTCGGCTGTCGACGCTTTAAGCACATCAGCAGGGCGCTGGCCTGTCAGGTAGGCCAGGTCCATTGCGTCCTTTAATTCGAGCGGAGCCTCTGCGTACACCGCATCCCAAACAACTTGGCCCGCATAGAAGTCGCGTGGTGTCTCTTTGTTCCTTCGTAGTCGAGCGCAAGGGTTTGCCATTTCAGTGAGTCCCCATTCACGGGCAAATGTGAATATAGTCGAGAGGAGGGCGATCTCGCGGTTAGCGCGCACCTTTGCTGTCCGCGCGTCGCGATACTGGGCGATTACCTGCGGGGTAAGGGCTTCGACGGGGGCTGATTCGAAGGCGTTACGTAGCTGTTTCAAACCTTTGAGATAGTCTTTTTGAGTGCCGGGCTTAAGTCCTGGGATGACCTTCTCTTCGTAGTCGTCGAATAGCCTGCCCATCAGGTGAGCAGCCTTAGGTGTAGCTTTGCGATCCAGGCGGGCCCATTCAACTTTAGCCTCATCGAGGTCGCCGCCGAGAGGGATCTCCACTCGGCTACCGTCGACATCCCTGCCGTTGTAGTAGTAACCCACCCAGATGCTCCCATTCTTTCTTTTCCGGATGCGCCGAATCATTCGTGGTGGAAGATCTCGGTTTGCTGTTTTCTTTTGGCGCATTTTTAGCCTACGCGGGAGAGATCAAGGGACCAGGTTTCAGCGACGGCATTGGTTGCTGAAGGCTTCAACCCGGCAAGTTTCAGGCGGGCATACACGCGGCCTACGACGGGGCGTTGGGCCGCGGTGAGTACGTGCTCCCATGCATTGCGTTGCAACCATTGACGTTGGCAAGACGGAATCTAGTATCCGGTGATCGCGGCCAGTTCATCTCCGCCTTTATGACTGATGCAGATAGCCCGTGAACGCGGGCCCAGCGCGTTTAAGTATTGAACTGCCGATCCGATGTGAACAATTACCAATTCCGCATACCCGGTGATGTGGCTCGGCAAACGCCGAGCCAATCGGAAAGGCTTAGGCGATTTTTACATTCATCGTGATTTTGGCGGTGAAAACCTTCACTCCACCCTCGTCGAAGATATCAACCGGGACGAACTTGTCGCCGCCGGTTTCCCAATCAATACCACTACCATCGGCAACCGCGCGAATACTCGATTTTGCTTTCGCGAGATATTCAACGGTCATGCCTTTCGGAATCCATTTGGCGCCTGAAGGAATCGAAGCGTCAGTCATCATTCCGCCCGCTAACTCGGCGGCATTGCATAGGGCAATCGCGTGCACAGATGCTAGATGGTTGGTGATTTCCTTGCGAAACGGCACGTTTACCACTGCGTGGCCCGGGCTTAGCTCAGAAATCTCCGGGGAGATCGTGCTGAAGAAAGGTGCCATTTGGCACGCCATATTGCTGAACGCGGCAGGGCCTACGCTATTGAACATGCTTAGAGCTTGGCTCATGAAATACCCTCTAGGTCAGTTAACAGAATAATATTCTGTAACGGAACAATATTCTGTATTTCTGAGAGCTGTCAAGCTGCGCTTTCTCTGCTGGGCGTTCAACCTATAAACTGAGCTCATTTGGCGTACATCTCATGCAATCAATTGATCTAAGCGAGCGTATTTATCCCGGTAGGCGCAGTGAGCTCAAGCGCACCATCCTGCGCCAGGCGCTTGCCTGCTTTAATGAGTCAGGTATCGAAGCCACTAACATTGAGACCATTCGCTCTCAATGCGAAACAAGCGTAGGGGCTATCTACCATCACTTCGGCAATAAGGAGGGGTTGGTAGCGGCTCTTTTTTTCGCTGCTCTAGAGGATCAGGCAGCCCTGCGAGATAGCTACTTGCAAGAAGCGCAGACGGCTCAAGCGGGCGTAGCTGCACTCATTTATAGCTACGTTGAGTGGGTGGATGAGCAACCGGATTGGGCCCGTTTTCTTTTTCAAAGTCGCTACGCAGTCTCAAACGGGCCTTTCAAAGACGAGTTGCTTGAACGCAATAAACAACGCAACAAACGACTGCTGGACTGGATGAGTATCGAGGGCCGTAAGGAGCAGTTCAGCCACCTTCCGACAGAACTCATTCCCTCTCTCATCATTGGAACGACGGAAAGCTATTCGCGTGCCTGGCTTTCTGGGAGGGTCAAAAAAAGTCCGAAGGTGTACCGCGATTTTCTCGCGAAGGCCGCATGGGACTCAATCACGCAAGGTTGATGCACGGGTTACAGCCTTACTCCGTAAGCGCCCGGCGAACTCACCTACCCGATCCCAGCCATAAGGGCGATGGTGTCCACCTAAAAATACGTGGACACCATCGCCCTTATCATCAGGATCACCGTGCGCCAAAGAAACTCTTACCCCAAGCCCTTGAAAGCCCAAGTCGTCCAGGAATGCCTGCAACCAGGCGTATCAATGGCCAGCGTAGCCCTGCGCCACGGCATCAACGCCAACCTGGTTCGAAAATGAATTCCTACGTATCGTTTCTGCCCGCCGCCGGCGCTGCCTGCTTTCGTTCCAATGAAACTAGCATCCACAACCCAGTCAGATCCGCAGGCCAACATCAGTATCGATATCCCTTTCGGCCAGCAAAAAATCACCGTTAAATGGCCAACTTCAGATCCTGACGGTTGCGCCCGTTTTATTCGTGAGCTTGCCCGTTGATCCGCATAGACTCCATTTGGCTCGCCACCGAGCCCATGGATATGCGCGCCGGTACCGACACCGCGTTGGCCAGAGTGGTTGCCGTATTCGGTGCGGCGAAGCCGCACTGCGCTTATCTCTTTGCCAATCGCCGCGCCAACCGGATGAAAGTCTTGGTGCACGACGGCGTGGGCTTTTGGCTCACGTGATGGTGGCGAAATTCGCCGACCACTTGCCGTTCTACAGGCAGGAGAAGATTTTTGGCCGCGCCGGCCTGATGATCGCTCGCTCGCTCGACGCTAGCGCAGTGGGTTGGACAAACCGGCGTGCAGCTTCAGCCTTTGGTCGATGCGTTGCGCGAAGCGGTGCTGGCCGAGGGCGTAATCCACGCTGATGAAACCCCGGTGCAGATGCTCGCGCCCGGCGAGAAGAAAACCCATCGAGCGTACGTCTGGGCCTATAGCACGACGCCGTTTTCGGCGCTCAAGCCGGTGGTGTACGGCTTCAGTCCGAGCCGGGCGGGCGAACATGCGCGTAACTTCTTGGGCGTCTGGAACGGCTAGCTTGTTTGCGATGACTTCGCCGGCTACAAAGCTAGTTTTGAAAAAGGCATCACAGAAATCGGCTGCATGGCCCATGCCCGCCGCAAGTTTTTCGATCTGCATGTAGCCAACAAAAGTCAGTTGGCGGAACAGGCGCTGCACTCGATTGGAGGCGTGTACGAAGTTGGGCGGCAGGCAAGAGACATGAGCTGTGAGGATCGTTGGCGAATACGTCAGGAAAAGGCTGCACCGATAATCAATACGCTGCATGACTGGAGGTTGGCCCAGCGCGACTTGGTGCCCAACGGGTCGGCCACGGCAAAAGCCCTAGATTACAGCCCCATCGATAACAATCAGGTGAAAAACCAGATCCGACCTTGGGCACTTGGGCGTTCAAACTGGTTGTTTGCCGGGTCGCTGCGCAGCGGCAAGCGGGCGGCGGCGATCATGAGTTTGATCCAGTCAGCTCGCATGAATGGGCATGATCCGTATGCGTATTTGAAGGACGTTCTGACTCGTTTGCCAACACATCGTGCGACTGATATAAGCCTGCTTCTGCCGCACTGCTGGACGCCGGATTTAGCTTCCTAACCAAGCTAATGTTTTGCCTTTGTGATGGATAACTTAAAGGAAGGAATATGACCTTGCATCAGGATTTTAAAATTTTGCTGTTTTCTTATGGCACCTTGCAGGACAAGGCCGTTCAGGTAGCCAACTTTGGCCGAGAGCTAGTTGGGCAGCCGGATCACATGGCCGGCTACAAAGAGTCCTACGTTGAAATTACTGATCCAGAGGTGCTTGCCACTAGCGGGAAAACACACCATCCGATTGTCATCCCTAGTGCAAACCCTGAGGAGACTGTTTCAGGCATGGTCTTCCAGATCACCCCACAAGAGCTACGTGCAGCGGATGCCTACGAGGTTTCCGACTACAAGCGTGTTGCAGTGGGGCTTGTCTCCGGGTTGACGGCATGGGTGTATGTAAAAGCCTAACAAATTCAAAAAATACTTTGGCGCATAGTGAGTCCAGCATTCCCGGTGAACTCGACGGCTAAGCAGTCGGCACCTACCACCGGAATGCTGGGATTTGCAATGTGTTCTCTCGGAACGCTTACCCTGAATTTGCGTACCACTAAAAAGGTTTTACCGCCGGCTTTGGTGACCCGAATCGCGAAACCTTTGAGTTCCGTGTCGTACACCAAGATGTCGGCTTTGCCGCCCGGGCACGTCAGGTCGTCCAATGCGGACTTGGTAAAACTGATTTTCATGGCCAAGAGGGGTGTCTCATTTCCTAAGTGATTGATTCTGGTTTTGTTTTGGGGTTAAATCAGCGCCTGCTTTTGCATTTCCCATGCCCCGATGGTGAAATTGGTAGACACATCAGACTTAAAATCTGCCGCCGCAGGGCGTGCCGGTTCGATTCCGGCTCGGGGCACCATCTCGCTTCATCAAAAAACACCACTATTTGTCACTAGCGTCTAACGAGACCCTGGTGTTTTTTGCTGTCTGCGATTTGGCATCCGGCACCCTAAATTTGGTCGCTAGCTTGAGAGCTGTTTGGGAGCCGACTTGGGAGCTTTGCTGGTAGCTTTCGCCATTCCTGGCACGCCGCGCTCAGCTCTCACTCGCGTTCATTGCGAGCCAATAATGTTCATAAGCTATTGATTTTAAAAGTTTATAAGCCTGTAAGCACGGGCAAAAGCCGGCCTCGGCGCTCAACTGCTTTTGTATGCTGGCGAGGGGCAGGATGACTTTTTCACGCAGGCCCTTGTTCGTTTCTGGTTGAGAGAAAAGCTCATAAAGACTTTTTAATGCCTTCTGCGACCGTCCAGTCCTGGCTGACCACGTAAATCTGAAACGACTGCCAAAGGGCTCCTCGAGGGCCCTTTTTTACGTCATGGGGTCTGCAAGCGAGGTGTCCTGGAATTCCTTGATCAGCGATGTGTGCACCCGTAGGTAGCATCCAGAAAATACAAATGCGAATACGTATCAATATATTGCTGTGAGGTATACCATACGCCGCGATTTATTGGCATGTATGCCCTCCCATTTGGCTATTTTCTCAAGGTTTACTAGATGCGTCGTACTCTGGTGTCCATCTGCGTGCTTCAGGCATTCTCCGTGTCCTCCTGGGCAGAAGAAGTCACAACTGAAAAAGCCAGTCTGGAGTTGCAAGCGACTGACATCGTTGGCACAGCAGATTTTGAAACCGCCCTTGGGCCAGTTGATGGTTATCGCGCGACGCGGTCGGCCAGCGCTACGCGCACCGACACTTCGATCCACGAAACGCCACAGTCCATCAGCGTGGTCACCAGGGATGTCGTCGAGGACATCAGTGCGACAAGGTTGCAGGACGCTCTCGATTACGCCGGTGGTGTGGGGCGGGCCAACAATTTCGGCGGACAGGGGCTGACTACCTTTACCGTGCGCGGCTTTACCACCGGGGAGTTCTATCGCAACGGGTTCCCGATCAACCGTGGTTATCCGAACATGCCCGATGCCAACATCATCGAGCGACTGGAAGTGCTGCGAGGGCCGGCGACCATGCTCTATGGCCGAGGCGATCCAGGTGGCACCTTCAACGTCATCTCCAAGCAGCCCCTGGCCGTGCCCACTGTGACCCTGGGGAGCCAACTCGACGACCAGGGCATGCAGCGCGGCACGCTGGACGCCTCCGGCCCGTTGGACGAAGAGGGCCGCCTGGCCTATCGCCTGAACGTGGTGGGTGAGGGCGGTGATACCTTCCGCGATCATGTCGAAACCGAACGCTACGGCGTGACCCCGGTGCTGTCCTGGCAGGCCACCGACGAGACCAAGGTAATTTTCGAAGGCGATTTCATGCGCAACAATCACCCGCTCGACCGTGGCCTGACGCGCTATCCAAACCAGATCGGCACGGCCTCGCGCGACACCTTCTTCGGCGAAAAAGACGTTGGCAAACTGCACAACGACAACAACATGGCGCAGCTGCGGTTCGAGCATCTGCTGAGCGATAACTGGACGTTGGGCGGTGGATTCCAATGGCTCGACGGGACCCTGGCGGGGAATGCGGTCGAAGCCAACGGTGTGGCTTCGGACGGGCGCACCCTGGGCCGTAACTTCAATTACCGCAAGCTGGAGTGGACGGACAAGGACACCCAACTCAACCTCACCGGACATTTCACCGCAGGCGGTTTCGATCACACCCTGCTGACCGGCGTCGAGTACGAGGATTACGACTACCAGTCGATCATCCAGCGCTCCAGCGGAGACGCCAGTGCCTATCCGATCGATATCTTCAATCCGGTGTATGGCCAGCCGCGTCCAGCCTTGACCCGCACCCCGACCAACGACAAGGAAAACCTCAAGACCTACGCCGCGTTCATCCAGGATCAGGTGGCCGTGACCGAGCGCTTGCGCGTCCTGGCCGGAGCCCGTTTCGAACGCTTCGAGCATACCTACCAAACCTTCGTGCCGGCCGGCAGAAGCTGGGAGGCCAGCGACAATGCCGTGACCCCGCGCGTTGGTGTGACCTATGACCTAACCGATACCGTGGCGATTTATGCCGACACGGCGCGCTCGTTCAAGCCCAATACCGGTGCCAGTCGCCAGGGCGGTGGTTTCGAACCGGAAAAGGGCAAGTCCTATGAGCTGGGTATCAAGTGGGAAGCGCTGGACAGTCAATTGAGTGTCGACGCGGCGATCTACCAGATCGAAAAGCGCAACGTACTCACCACCGATCCTGTGGACTCGACGTTCAGCGTGGCGGCAGGCGAGGTGCGCAGCCGTGGTTTGGACCTGAACATCGCCGGCAACCTGACCCCGCAATGGCGGGTGATCGGCGGCTACGCCTATGTCGATGCGCAAGTGACCAAGGACAACGTCATCGAATCCGGCACCCGGCTGATGAACATCCCGCAGAGCAGCTTCAGCCTGCTCAATGTCTACGAGTTCCAGGATGGCGCGCTCAAGGGTCTGGGGCTTGGCACCGGGCTCAAGTACGTCGATGAGCGCGCAGGGCAGACCGCCAACACAGCGTTTTCGATGGGTAGCTACACGGTGGTCGACCTGCTGAGCTACTACAAGGTGAACGACAGGGTCAGGCTCAATCTGGATGTGAAAAACCTGGCGGATGAAGATTATGAGGAGGGGGCGTTCGGCAACGTTTACGCTTATCCAGGGGCGCCGAGAACAGTGCAGGTCGGTATTTCCTACACGTTGTGATTCGATTGAATGGGCGGTCTTGAGCGTTGGCGTTTTAGGCTTTTCGCAGTAACGCCCGGTTCATGGCGAGAATCGTGCCTAGCAACGAGAGAAGGAGAAGCCCAATAACACCCCATGCAAAGGACGCCAAGCCTGTTCCATCAAGCAGAATACCTCCGACGATACCGCCGGCGGCAACGGCGGTGTTCCAACCGGTGGTGTACATGGATTGCGCGACATCGACCGACTCGCCGGCAAAACGAGACAAGGCCGTTTGGGTGATCGTAGCAAACCCACCAACGGCCAATCCCCAGATCACGACGCAAGAATAAACCATCCCTGGAAGGTCGCCCCAAAGACCAAGTAGCAGGGAAGCACAGGCGAAGGCCACGATGCTTGCAACAGCAAGGAGTTGCAGTCGGCGATCAACCATTGAGCCGACGAACCACAGGCCAATGATTGAGCCTATTCCGAAGACGAACAGAACAATATCGACATCCGCAGACAAGCCCGAGGGTTCGAGGAGGGGCTCAATGTAGATATAGAGAATGTTGTGGGCGACAACGAAGGTAAAGACCACAAACAGCACGGCACGAATGCCAGTCTTTAGAAAGACTCCAGTAAGTGGCTGGCGCTGCTCCCTGGTCTGACCGGGAAAGTCCGGAACCACGGCGATTATCCATACGATGAGCGACAGTGCCAGGACAGTCATCAGGCCAAAAGCACCTTGCCAGCCAATGGCTCGGCCAAGCAACGCCCCCAGCGGTACGCCCAACACCAACGCGATGGTTGCGCCGGCGCCGGATATCGCAATCGCCCGGCCGCTGAGGTGAGACGGTGAGATACGAACCGCATAGCCAGCTAGCAACGACCAAACAATGCCGCCGAAGACGCCAGCAAAGAAGCGCGCTACCAATGAGATGCTATAGCTATCGGAAAGCGCGGTGACGAGATTGACAACCGAAAACCCAAGGATCGCGACCAGCAGCAAAGGACGCCGCCGCATGCCTTGCGTAAGAGTTGTCACTGGAATGGCAGCGACCAGTGCCCCTACCGCGTAGGCAGTAATGAACTGACCGGCCAAGCTTTCGGATACGTTCAAGCCCCCTGCGATGGAGGAAAGCAGTCCGGCCGGCATGATTTCGGTCAACAGCGTGATAAAGGCTGCCATCGCCAAGGCAAGCAGTGCCGCGATAGGCAAAGCCTCCGTACTCGTGGCTGAAGCAGATGTAGTCGTCGTACGCATCAATCAAATTCCTCAAATCGAGAGTTGTCTCAGCCCCTTGTGGGGCGCTACTCGGCAGTGTGCTCATTGGCGGAGAAAAGAAAAATAGGCAATAATTCAATACATATATGACGATTTAGTCATGAATAAGGATGCCCATGGAAAGCCTTGGTTCCCTCGAAGTTTTCGTTCGTGTCGGTGAGTCGCGCAGCTTCACAACTGCCGGGCAACAACTAGGCATCTCAGCATCAGCAGTCAGCAAGGCTATCGCTCGTCTGGAGGAGCGGTTAGCTACGCGACTGTTCCATCGGTCGACTCGAACTGTCTCCTTGACTGCAGAAGGTGCTCTATTCCTGGAACGCTGCAGGCGCATCCTGGGTGAGGTAGAGGCGGCGGAAAACGAGCTTGCGCAATCCAGCCAGACACCTCGCGGCAAGCTTCGCGTTAGCCTGCCTTCCGTCGGTCTACTGTTCATGCCGCAATTCGCTGAATTCAAACGCCAGTACCCCGACATAGAACTGGATATCGACTGCACTGATCGTCTGATGGATGTAATCGAGGAAGGATTTGATGCGGTGATCCGCACGGGAGAACCGAGTGATTCCCGGTTGATGGCACGTAAGCTCGGAAGCTATCGCCGTATCATGGTGGGTGCGCCGAAGTACTTCGAACAATGTGGTGTGCCGAAGACCCCCGAGGATCTAATGCAGCACCGCTGTCTACTGTACCGCTTCCCCAGTAGTGGCAAGGTCGACCAGTGGCCACTCAGCCGGGGAGGCCAGGCACTCACTTTTGATCTGGCCAGTTCAATGACGGCCAATACACTTGAACCGCTGGTTTGCTTCGCAGAGTCAGGTCTTGGCATCGCCTGCATGCCTGACATTGCCATCCGCCAGCAACTGGAAATTGGCAGCCTGGTATCCGTACTGGATGGCTTCAATCGAGACCACACCATCTTACGAGTGCTATGGCCTTCAAGCCGGCATCTTTCACCCAAGCTGAGAGTCTTCGTCGACTACGTGGCCGTCACTCTATTTCCTGATATCAGCAAGAAACCGACACAACCCAATACATAATCTCAAGGTACCTCGCACGCCACTCGAAACACAGTTGCCGGTCGGGAGGGTTCTGCATCAGATCTGCAAGTCACCCGCCCTGATGAATTCGATGAGTGCTTTTAAGGCGGGTGGCACATGGCGTCGGCGGCCTTTGGCGCAATATTGTGCCGTTACGCGATCACAGGAACCTGTAGCAGCTGCCGAGCTCGCGAGGCTGCGTTCGGCTGCGAAGCAGCCGCCAAGGCCCTACACCAACCCGGCGAGGACTCCGTCCTCGAACGCAGCCTCGCGAGCTCGGCAGCTGCTACAAGTACTACGCACATCGCGTAACGGTACGTTCACTTCGCCACCGCCGTCATCAGCAGCTTGCGAATCTCCCCGGTAATCGCGCTTTTGGTGCCTTGCTCCAATATCCCCACCCGGCGTACCGCCAAGTCGCCGGGCAGCGGCAGCACTCGCAGGCTGGGGTCCTTGTGCCAGTCGAAGTTCTTCAGCAAGGGCACGATTGCCACACCGACTTGTTGGCGAACCAGGTCGGCGATGCCGATGATGGAGTTCAGTTCGAGAATTTCCAACGGCTCGACGGACTCACTCTTGATGATTGCCTGCACCTTGCGCCCGACTGCCGTGGACCTGTCGTAGCGAATAAACGGCTGGGTTCTCAGCAGTTCCACGGCATCGTCAATGCCGGCGGTTTGCGTGGCATTGGCGAGCATGACGATCGGTTCGTTGTAGAGCAGGGTCCAGCTCAATCCATCGAAGTTTTGCCGTGCGGTCTCGATCAACAGCGCGGCGTCGAGCTTGGCGGCATGCACCAGGTTGACCACTTCGTCGGAGCGGGCAGTCATCAAGTTGACCGATATCCTCGGGTGCAGTTTTTTCAGTTGCACCAGGCAATTGGCGAGCAGGCCCATGCCGGAGGTAATGCCGCCGATGGACACTTCACCCTCCATCGCCACGCCTTCGGGCGCTTCGGCGATCATTTGCTCGTAGTCCGCCAGCAGGCGCTTGGCTTTGGGCAGCAACAACACCCCGTCGCGGCTCAGTTTGATCTGCCGATGACTGCGGTCGAACAGCGGTCGGCGCATCTCTTCTTCGAGTGCGCGCATTTGCTGGCCGACCGCGGCATTGGTCAGGGCCACGCGGTCGGCGGCGGCGGCAAAGCTGCCGTATTCGGCGACGGCGATAAAGGTCTTGAAAAAACGAATACTGCTCATGGAAAGGGCCGTAGTCAGGGGGTATCGCTGCATCGTAAAGGTTTTGTTTACTCAAACTAAAGTTTAATTAGTTTTTCTTTTTATAGCCTCCGCCCAATACTCATTCCCGAACTGACTCGGCGAACTTTCCACATGAGCAATTTAGACACCACGTTAGATAACAACCCCGAACAACTGGCCCTGCGTGCTGCCAAGAGCGTGTATCACCTCGGTGCTACCACAGTGTATTCACACACCGAAGACAGCCGTTTTGCCTACACCCTCTACGTGCCTGAGGCGATTGAAGACAGCAGCCGGCCAGTGGATCTGGTGGTCTCGCTGCACGGCTCGACCCGGGCGATGGAGATCTATCGCAATGGCTTCGCGGAATTTGGCCGTTGGAACGATTGCGTGATTCTGTCCCCACTGTTCCCGGTCGGCGTCCTGGGTGACAACAATGGGGACGGCTACAAGCAGTTGGTCGAGGGCGATATCCGCTACGACCAGGTCCTGCTCGACATGATCGCCGGCGTCGGTAAACGTTATGGTCGGCGCTTCGATACCTTCGCGCTGTTTGGTTATTCCGGTGGCGGACAATTCACTCATCGATTCTGCTACTTGCACCCAGAGAAACTCTGGGCAGCGTCCATCGGTGCGCCGGGATCGGTGACCTTGCTGGATGCCGACCAGGATTGGTGGGTAGGGGTGCGGGACTTCGCGGCGCGATTCGGCAAACCGCTGAACCTGCAAGCCTTGCAGCAACTGCCGGTGCACATGGTGGTGGGTGACTCGGACCTCGAGACCTGGGAGATCACCCACCGCGAAGGCGGAAAACACTACATGGCCGGTGCCAACGCCGCCGGACGTACACGCCCGGAACGCCTGGCCAGCTTGCAGGCAAGTTTCCAAGCCGCCGGCGTACAGGTGCACTTCGACCTGTTACCCAACGTGGCTCACCAGGGCATCAAGGCGATGCCGGCGGCCCAGGACTTTTTCGCCAAGGTGCTGCGGCACAAGCGCAGCCTTGGCTGATACAGCACTGCCAGATGCACTCAGAACAGGCCGTATAACAATAACTAAGGATTCACTCATTCTGATGCCGGTCCTGCCTTGGCCTTCGCCACTGACCGGAATACTTCTTCAAGGAGTCGTTCTCCCGTGAATAATTACGTAAAGACCGCGCTCGTCGTCGCGATGTCGACATGCACAGTGTCCCTTGCCGTTGCGCAAGACAAGGTGATCAATGTGGGTATCAATGGCGATATCCGCAGCACCGACCCAGGCGTCAACCGCGACGACAATACCGATGCGGTCATGATGCATATCGTCGAAGGGCTGGTGGCGTATCGCGAAGACACCAGCATCGCGCCGATGCTTGCCCGCGCGGTGGACGTCTCGCCGGACGGCCTGCGCTACACCTTCACCCTGCGCGAAGGGGTGCACTTTCAAAATGGCCAGCTGTTGACGGCCAAGGACGTGCAATGGACCTGGCAGCGCTACCTTGACCCCAAGACCCAGTGGCGCTGCCTGGCGGAGTTCGATGGCCGTGGTGCGGCCAAGATCGTCGATGTCTCCACCCCCGACGCGCAGACCGTGGTGTTCCAGCTGGACCAGGCCAATGGCTTGTTCCTGGCGGCGATGGCCCGCCCGGATTGCACCGGCAGCGGCATTCTGCATCCCGACTCCCTGGCGGCCGATGGCAGTTGGCGCGCCCCGATTGGTACCGGTCCATTCACCTTGGGCAAATGGCAAAAGGGCCAGTACGTCGAGCTGGATCGCTTCAAGGATTACTCCCCGCGGGCCGAGGCCGAGGCGGACGGGTACACCGGCAACAAGCAGGCGTTTGTCGACAAGGTGCGTTTCGAGGTGATCCCCGATTCGGCGTCGGCCAAGGCTGCGCTGCTGTCGGGTGGCGTGGACCTGCTGCCGGACGTGACGGCGATGGATGCCGCGGAGCTCAAGAAGGTCAAGAACCTGCAGATCCAGGTCAGCCCGATCATGACCATCAGCGGCCTGTTGTTCCAGACCCGTGACCCACTGCTCAAGGACGTGCGCATTCGTCGTGCGGTGGCGCTGTCCCTGGATTACGCGCAGATGGTGGCGGCGTTGTCCGATGGTTTGTCGGTGGTCAACAACTCGGTGATTCCGACCGCCAGCCCGTACTACGACGCCACTGCGCACCAGGGTTACAGCTACAACCTCGACGAGGCCCGGCGCCTGTTGAAAGAGGCGGGTTACGCCGGTGAAAAGATCCGCATGCTGGTCAACAAGCGCTACCCGCAGATGTTCGACATGGGCTTGCTCAGCCAGGCCATGACCCAGGCGGCGGGGCTCAATATCGAGATGGAGACCCTGGAGTGGGGCACGCAGTTGGAGCGCTACCAGACCGGCAGCTACCAGATGATGTCGTTCTCTTATTCGGGGCGTTTCGACGCGGCGCAAAGCTACGAGTCGGTGATCGGCGACAAGCACAAGGAGCCGCGCAAAGTCTGGGACAACCCCGAGGCCCTGGCGATATTGCGTGAGGTCCAGCGCGAGGTTGACCCTGCCAAGCGCCAGCCGCTGTTCGACAAGCTGCATACCTTGATGCTCAAGGATGTGCCAATGGTGGCCATCTACAACGGTACCGCCATCGGCGCGATGGGCAAGCGCGTTGAAGGGTACCGCTCCTGGCCCGTTGCCAAGCCGCGCCTGTGGGGCGTGAAGCTGGCCGACACTTCCAAGTAAGGCGTACCACTATGTTTCGATTCATCTTGCACAGGCTCGGCATGGCGGTGCCGACCCTGCTGCTGATCTCGGTGATTGTATTTGCCTTGATCCGCCTGATTCCCGGCGACCCCGCCTTGCTGATGCTGGGCGACATGGCCGACCCGCAAAGCCTCGCCGACATGCGTAGCAGCCTGGGGCTGGACCACTCGGTGCCGACCCAGTACCTGATCTGGATCAAGTCGGTGCTCAGTGGCGACCTTGGGGTGTCCATCAGCAGTCGCCAGCCCGTGTTGGAGTTGCTGGTCGAGCGTTTCAGCGTCAGCGCCACGGTGGTGCTCGTCGCGGTGTTGCTGGCGACCCTGCTCGCGGTACCGGTGGGCTTGCTCGCGGCCTGGAAGCAAAACAGCGCGATGGACCTGGGCCTGGTGGCAACGGCGACCTTGCTGTTGTCGGTGCCAAGCTTCTGGCTGGGCTTGTTGCTGCTGTATGTGTTCGGCATCCAGTTGGGTTGGTTGCCGGTGATCGGCTACGTTGGCTTCGCCAGCGATCCCATGAAGGCGGTGACCTATGTGGTGCTGCCGATCATTACCCTGACCCTGGTGGAATTCGGCGCCATTGCGCGGATGGCACGGGCCAGCACCATTGAGGTGTTGCGCCTGGAGTACATCGCCCATGCACGGGCCAAGGGATTGTCAGAGGGCGCGGTGCTGTGGAATCACGCCCTGCGCAATGCGTTTGCGCCGACCTGGACCCTGATCGGCCTGATCCTGGGCAATCTGCTCGGCGGCATTGCAGTCCTGGAAACCGTGTTCACCTTGCCCGGCATCGGCCGGTTGATGGTCGATGCGATCTTCTCCCGCGACTATCCGGTGCTGCAGGGTTGCCTGCTGCTGATCACCTGCATCTACGTGTTGGTCAACCTGTTGGTGGATCTGGTGTATCCGCTGTTCGATCCAAGGGTGAAGCTATGAACCTCAAGACTCCTGCCTTGCCGAGCGGGCTGGATACCCAGCCTCGACGCAGCTGGCGTTACCCGCCGTTGAATGCCTTGATCGGCGGCAGTTTACTCGCGGCACTGGTATTGCTGGCGTTGCTCGGCGTGGTGTGGACACCTTATGACCCGCTCAAGCTGGACTTGTTGTCGCGCCTGCACGCGCCGAGCGCTGCGCACTGGCTGGGCACCGACGAGTTCGGCCGTGACGTGTTCAGCCGCTTGATCATTGGTGCACGCACCAGCCTGTGGATCAGCCTGCTCTCGGTGAGCGTGGCGGTTATCTGCGGCACAGTGATCGGCATGCTCGCCGGTTATCTGCGCGGCTGGACCGACCGCGTGCTGATGATGCTCAACGATGCGCTGCTGGCGTTTCCCGGGATCCTCATGGCCCTGGGCATCATGGCGATCGTGGGGGCCAGCCAGTACGGAATCGTGCTCGCCCTGGGCATCGCCTACACCCCCTCAGTGGTCCGGGTGGTGCGTGGCAGCGTGTTGTCGTTGCGTGAGCTGGAGTTCATCGAGGCCTCACGGGTGATTGGCAACTCAGAGCTGTACACCATGTTCCGCCACATCACCCCCAACTGCCTGGCGCCGTTGTGTGTGTTGGCCACCAGCATGTTCGGCTGGGCCTTGCTCTCGGAGAGCGCGCTGAGCTTTCTTGGCCTGGGCGTGCCACCGCCGGCTGCCACCTGGGGCAGCATGCTCTCGGCAAGCCGCACCTATATCTCGACGGCACCGTGGCTGGGGATCTTCCCGGGCATCTTTATCAGCCTGACGTTGCTGGCTATCAATCTGTTCGGCGATGCCTTGCGCGATCGTCTCGACCCGCGCATGAGGAAATGAGCATGAGCGTTTCAGTGCCACTACTGGCCGTTGAAAATCTACAGATTCGTGTCGGTACAGACGGTCCGCTGGCTGTCGACGACTTCAGCTTCACCATGGCTCCCGGGGAAATCGTTGCACTGGTGGGTGAGTCCGGCAGTGGCAAGACCATGGCTGCACGCGCGGCCATTGGCTTGCTGCCAGCGCCGATGAACGTGTGTGGCGGGCAAATCATCTTCCAGGGTGAGCCGTTGGAGCCCGGCAATGCCAAGGCGATGCGTGGGGTGCGCGGCGCGCGGATCGGCATGGTGTTCCAGGAACCGATGGTCTCGCTCAACCCCGCGCTGACCATTGGCCGGCAGATGAGCGAGGCGCTCAAGTTGCACACCGAGTTGGACGCGGCGACGATCCGTCAGCGTTGCAGCGATATGCTGCAGCGCATCGGTATCAAGGACGCCGAGAAATGCCTGGCATCCTATCCGCACCAGTTCTCCGGTGGCATGCGCCAACGCATTATGCTCGCCTCGGTGATGCTGCTGCGCCCGGCACTGTTGATTGCTGACGAGCCGACCACGGCACTCGATTGCCTGGCACAACTGGACGTGATCGAGTTGATGCTGGAGCTGACCCGCGAGCAGGGCACTGCCATTCTGTTCATCAGCCATGACCTGTCCCTGGTGGCGCGTTATGCCCACAAGGTGGTGGTGATGCGTGCGGGCAAGGCGGTGGAGCAGGGCCGAATCGAAGACATCCTGTTCGCGCCGAAGGCCGACTACACCCGCCAGTTGCTTGAAGCACTGCCACGGCGCGGCGCGCTGGTGCCATTGCCAGCGGCCGAAAGTGCGCTGTTGCAGGTCCAGGATGTGTGCATCGAACATCCGGGGCCGCGCAGCTTTTGGGGGCGCAGCGTGCCCAAGCGGGTGGTGCATTCGGTGAACCTGAGCATCGCACCGGGCGAGACCCTGGCCTTGGTCGGTGGCAGTGGTTCGGGCAAGACCACCCTCGGCCGTGCTGTGGTCGGGTTAGTCACGCCATGCGCCGGGTCGATCCTGTTCCAGGGCGTGGATATCCTCAAGGCCGCCAACCGTGCGCACCGCCTGCAATGCCAGATGATTTTCCAGGACCCGTATTCATCCCTCGATCCGCGCATGACCGTGGGCCAGATCATCGCCGAGCCACTGCGCCATGAACCGGGCCTGACGGCTGCGCAAAAACGCCAGCGGGTCACCGACACACTGCTCGATGTGGGCTTGCCCGAGCAGTTCCGTGAGCGCTTTGCCCATCAACTCTCGGGTGGCCAGCGCCAGCGCGTGGCAATTGGTCGAGCGCTGGTCCGGCGGCCGAAACTGGTGATTGCCGACGAGCCGATTTCGGCGTTGGACATGACCATTCAAAAGCAGATTCTGGAGTTGTTCGAACGCCTGCAGCGCCAATACGGGTTCGCCTGCCTGTTCATCTCCCACGACCTGTCGGCGGTGGAGCGCATTGCCCATCGCGTGGCAGTGATGAACCAGGGTGAGGTGGTGGAAATGGGCCCGCGTGAGAGGATTTTCGACACTCCACAACACCCTTACACCCGCCGGCTACTCGCGGCGGCCAGCCCCTTGGAGAAACGTGCGGATGGCAGTTACCGCCTCCGTGCCAGCGTGATTTAGGTACTGCAACACCCCAGGCCTGTGCTTTGCAAACCCACCCTTCGTCAATCGCTGATTGGCGAAGCAGGCGAAGCCATGGCCGAAGAAAACAAAAACAACTCCACTCACCCTGTCTGCCAGGAACCTACACATGAATATCCGCTTCAACACAGTCCTCGCCAGTGCCAGTGTCATGGGCGCCGGTTTCATGCCCTTGTTTGCCCAGGCTGACTTCGTCGCCGACAGTAAGGCTGCGCTTGAACTGAAGAACTATTACTTCAACCGCGACTATCGCGAGTCCAGCGGCCAGAGCAAGCGCGCCGAGTGGGCACAGGGCTTCACCCTCAACGTCCAATCGGGTTTTACCGAAGGCACCGTCGGTTTTGGCCTCGACGCGGTTGGCATGTTCGGGATGAAGCTCGATTCGAGCCCGGACAACTCGGGCACCGGGCTGTTGTCCCGCTCAAGCGTCGCCGAACCGGGTGCCCCCAGCTATGCCCGCCGTGCCCACGACAACTACTCCAAGCTCGGCGTCACCGGCAAGGCGCGCCTGGCGCAAAGCGAGCTGCGTGTGGGCTATATGGTGCCTGACCTGCCCACCCTGCAACCGAACCTCAGTCGTCTGTTCCCGCAGAGTTTCAGCGGCACCGCGCTGACCTCCAGGGACATCGACCAGTTGACCTTGACCGTGGGTCAACTGGATCAGGTCAAGCAGCGCGATTCGACCAACTACGAAGACATGGGCCTCACCAGCCAGTACGGCGCGTACAAAAGCAGCGCCAAAAGCGATGAGTTCCGCTACGCCGGCGGTGAGTACAAGCTGACGCCGAGCACCATCGCCACTTACCAGTTCGCGCAACTGGAGAGCTTGTACCGTCAGCATTACCTGGGCTTGAAAAACAGCTTCAAGTGGGGCCCCGGCACGTTCAAGACGGACATCCGCTACTTCGACGCGAGCGAAGATGCCGCAGGGCTGGCCGGCAAAGTCGATAACCGTGCGTTGAGTACGCGTGTGGGCTATGGCCTGCATGGCCACAACCTGAGTGGCGGTTACCAGGAGCAGTACGGTTCGACGCCGTTCACCTATGTCGACGGCACCAACACGTACCTGTTCACCGAGTACCAACTGGCGAACTTCTCCCAGACCGGCGAGCGCGTCTGGCACGCCCGTTATGACTATGACTTCGCCACGCTGGGCATTCCCGGCCTGCTGTTCTCGACGCGTTATGCCAAGGGCGACAACGCCAAGGTCATTGGCTTCGACGGCGAAGGGCGCGAGTGGGAACGCGATCTGAGTCTCGGCTATGTGGTGCAGAGCGGCACTTTCAAGGACGTTTCGCTGCGTTGGCAGAACGCGAGCGCCACCAGCAACTTCGCCCGTGACACCAATGAAAACCGAGTGATTGTCGGCTACACCGTAGCGCTCTGGTAGCAGTGACGGCGTGCAGCAGGGTCAGCCTGTTGCACGCCCAGGCAATGGAAATGAGGGGATAGATCAGATGACGAGTTTGCCGTTGCGGCGGGCATTGCCCAGCCAACAACGCGTATCGGCGCGTGGCGTGAGTGAGTTCATCGATGCGGTGAACGCTGCGGGCCTTCAGTTGCACAGTTTCATGCTGTACCGCGACGGTGCGGTGGTGGCTGAAGCATTTTGGGCGCCTTACCGTGCCGACCGACTCCATGTGCAGCATTCGGCAACCAAGAGCTGGGTGTCCATGGCCATTGGGCTATTGGTTGATGACGGCGTGCTGTCACTGGACGCCAAGGTGGTGGATTTTTTCGCCGCCGACTGCCCGAAACCCGTCAGCACCAACCTGGCCGCCATGACCGTGGGCGATTTGCTGACCATGCGCACCGGGCATCGCCAGGGTATTTCTGGCGGGGCCTGGCGGGGTCGCAGTGAAAGTTGGGTTAAGTTGTTCCTCAATGAGCCGGTTGCAGATCTGCCAGGGCAGCACTTCATCTACAGCAGCGCGTCGAGCTTCATGCTCTCGGCCATTGTCAGCGTGGTCAGCGGCCAAACGGCGTTCGAGTTGTGCAACACCCGTCTGTTCCAACCCATGGGCATGGGCCGCATCGAGTGGGACCTGGCACCGGGTGGCTTCAACACGGGCGGCAATGGCTTGAGTTGCAGCACCGAGGACTTGCTCAAGTTCGGCGTGCTGCACTTACAGCAAGGTAACTGGGAGGGGCAACAATTACTGTCCAGAGAGTGGGTGGCGCAGGCCACGCGCGGGCACGTCGACGATGTATGGATGGGTGCCTTCGATGGCAAGCGCTACCTGGGTCGCGACGAGTCGAGCAACGCAGCTGTGACGCGCCGCGAGGGCTATGGCTACCAGTGGTGGATGACCCTGCACGGCGGCTATTACGCCTCCGGGGTGTTTGGCCAGCAGTGCATTGTGCTGCCGCAACACAACGCGGTGATTGCGTTTACCGCCGGGCTGCCATTGGGTGAAAGGCGCCTGCATAGCCTGCTGTGGGAGCACCTGGTGCCGGCGTTGGGCGTGCCCGGCGACTGCGCGGCAGATGCCGATCTTGCCGCGCAGTTGGCCAATCAGCGGCGGCCGGTTATGACTGGTGCGTCGGCCTCGCCGCGTCAGGCGCAGTTCAGCGGCACGTTTGTGATGGAGGCCAATGAAGATCAGGTCAGCACGATATGCCTGGAGTTTGGCCCCGACCATTGCGACTTTTACCTCACCGACCCGCGTGGCACCCACTGCATTCGCGCAGGGCTTGCCGACGGTATCGAAAGCCAGACCAGCATGACCGGACACTATCTACATCACCAATACCAGCCGCAAATCACCCCGGTGGTGGCGCAGGCGCGCTGGACCGAGGACGGCGCGTTGAGCATGACCTGGCAATTTGTCGAAACCGCCTTTTGTGACCACGTCACTTGCCGCATCGAGCGCGGCAGCTTGTCTGTGGACCGCCGCGTCAACGTTAACGCTGGCCCGTTGCAGCGCCCGACGCTGACCGGCCATCCAACCAGTACTTTGCAGGAGTCGCTATGAACGATCTGTCCAACCCATCAGGTTCCCGGTCCAGCGCGTTCTGGGCACCGTTTACCCCGATGCGCCAGTTCCAGCAGCAACCGATGATGTTCGCCAGCGCCGACGGCATGTACTACACCACCACCGATGGCCGACGGGTACTCGATGCGATGGCGGGGTTGTGGTGCGTCAACGCCGGACATGGCCAGGCAAAAATCGTCGAGGCGATTCGCGAAGCGGCGGGGCGCCTGGACTTTGTCTCCTCATTCAAGATGAGCCATCCCCACGCCCTGGAGATGGCCGAGCGTTTGATCGAAATCAGCCCGGCCGGCATCGAGCAGGTGTTCTTCACCAACTCAGGTTCCGAGGCGGTCGACACTTCGCTGAAAATTGCTCGGGCCTATCACCAGGCCCGGGGCGACAGCCGCCGGACCAAGTTTATCGGGCGGGCCAAGGGTTACCACGGCATGGGCTTTGGCGGGCTGTCGGTGTCGGGTATCGGCCGGCAGAAACGTGAGTTTGGCCCGCTGCTGGGGGAGGTGTCACACCTGCCGCTGCCTTATGACGCGCAGATGCGTTTCAGCGCGGGACTGCCACAGCAGGGCGCCAGTTATGCCGATGCACTGTCACAGCTGCTGGAGATCCAGGACCCGAGCACCGTGGCCGCGGTGATCGTTGAGCCGGTGACTGGCTCCGGCGGTGTCTACCCGCCGCCCCAGGGTTACTTGCAACGCCTGCGCGAGATTTGCACCCGGCACGGCGTGCTGTTGATTTTCGACGAAGTGATTACCGGCTTTGGCCGTGTCGGGGCCAGCTTCGCCGCTCAAGCCTTCGGCGTGACACCGGACCTGATCACCACGGCGAAAGGCCTGACCAACGGCGCCGTACCCATGGGCGGTGTGCTGGTCAGCGGCGCGGTGTATGAAGCGTTCATGGCCGGGCCAACCAATGTCATCGAGCTGATGCACGGCTACACCTATTCGGCGCATCCACTGGCGTGTGCGGCCGGGTTGGCGACCATCGAGTTGCATCGTGAATTGGGCATCAATCAACACGTCAACGCGGTCAGCGGGCTCTGGCAGTCAGCCGCGCTGACGCTGCGCGGTGTTGGCCCGGTGCTCGACGTCCGCACCGTCGGTTTGCTCTGCGCCGTCGAACTCGAACCGCGCCCCGGTGCCGCCGGCGCACGGGGCAGCGAAGTGGCGCAGTGGTGCTTCGAGCACGGCGTACTGGTGCGCGGCTCGGGCGATACCATCGTGATTTCGCCGCCGCTGGTGATCAGCCCGCAGGAGATCGCCCAGGTGTTCGACACCTTGGCGGATGCGTTGCAACAGGTCGCCTGATGGGAGTCGATGGCATGTCCGATTTGTTTGAGTTCTACATCGACGGCGCCTGGGTCAAACCCCATGGTGAAACCGTCGAAACAGTGGTGAACCCGTCCACCGAGCAGGCGGTGGCGCGCATCATCCTCGGTGACGCGCAGGATGTGGACCGTGCAGTCAGTGCGGCCCGCCAGGCGTTCCCGGCGTTTGCCGCGAGTTCGCTGCAAGCGCGTATCGACCTGCTGCAACGCATTATCGAAGCCTACCAACGCCACAGCGAAGCGTTGATCGAAGCGGTTCACCTGGAGATGGGCGCGCCGCCGTCCCTGGCCCGCAGTGCCCATGTGCCGGCGGGGCTGGGCCATCTGACGCAGGCGCTGCAGGTGTTGCGCGAGTACCGCTTCGAACGGCGCCTGGGCAATACGCTGGTGGTGCGTGAGCCGATTGGCGTATGCGCCTTGATCACGCCCTGGAACTGGCCGCTCAATCAACTCACCTGCAAGCTCGCGCCAGCCCTCGCGGTGGGTTGCACCGTGGTCCTCAAGCCGAGTGAGCGCGCGCCGCTGTCGGCGCTGATCCTCGCGCAAATCCTGCATGAGGCCGGGGTGCCCCAAGGCGTGTTCAACCTGGTCAACGGCGACGGCCCTGGCGTGGGTACCGCGCTGGCACGCCATGCCGACGTGGACATGGTGTCCTTTACCGGCTCGACCGGCGCTGGCATTGCCGTGGCGAAGGCGGCGGCCGATACGGTCAAGCGGGTGTCCCAGGAGCTGGGCGGCAAATCGGCGAACATCCTGCTGGACGATGCCGTCCTGTCCGACGCGGTGCGTCACGGGGTCTTGGGGTGTATCCGCAACAGTGGCCAGTCGTGCAATGCGCCGACGCGGCTGCTGGTGCCCCGTGTCCAGCAACAGGCGGTGATTGATCTCGCCAGGGACGTGCTGGCGCAGGTGTGCTTCGACGACAGTAACCCGGCGTCAGCCCTCGGCCCGGTGGCGAACGCCGTGCAGTTCGAGCGTGTACAGGCGATGATCGCGCAGGCGATGACCGAGGGGTCGCGGTTGGTCGCCGGAGGGCTGGGCCGGCCACAAGGGGTTCAGCGCGGCTACTACGTGCAACCGACGATATTTGCCGACGTCACCGCGGATATGCGGGTGGCGCGTGAAGAAATCTTCGGTCCGGTCTTGGCGATCATGCCGTACGACAGCGAAGCCGAGGCCATAGCCATTGCCAACGACAGCCTTTACGGTTTGTCGGGGTACGTCACCTCGGCGAGCCTGGATCGCAGTCGCGCGGTGGCCCGCCAACTGCGTACGGGGATGGTCCACATCAACGGCGCGCGTGCTGACCAGGCCGCGCCGTTTGGCGGATACAAACAGTCGGGCAATGGACGTGAGTGGGGTGAGCAGGGGTTTGACGAGTACCTGGAGAGCAAGTCGATGTTCGGCTACTAGCGGCCTGAGGCGTGTGCCAAAGGGGGGTGACTATCAAGGTCCTGATTAACCTTCTTGCCTGGAACCCTTATGGTTAAATGGCAAGTCCAGGCCATCGTTAGTAGGGATAGAGTTGTATGGGAATGGAAAGCACCGTCTTGGCATTCTTGAGGCGCTATCGGTACTGGTTACTGGCGTTGATGATCGCGGCCGCCCTGGTAAACGCCTTTGTGCGTTTTGCCGGGGATGGACCGAATTTCTTTGGCGCGCTGCTGGTGCACGGATGGCTTATCCAGGCAGTCTTTGCGTACTGTCGCGGCGGTTGGGTCGCGCTTGGCCCAGGTGGATTATCCAAAGATGCGAACCCCATGGGTCGAGCCGCGTTAGCCGCAACCGCATTTGGATTTTACTTGCTGACGTTCACCTACGATGGCGCGCTGCGCGATGACTCGGTGCATGAAAGAACAGCCGAGGACTGGACGATGCCTACCCGGGAGGAGTTCCGGCAGGCGAAGGAGCAATAGCCAGCTGGTACCTCGTCGACAAACGCTGCGACGGTTCACTCCGTTAATAACCAGGCAGGGATAAACACAGTCTCAGCTTGCTGCGCAGCGCCTACCCTCAGCATTTGCTTCGCATCCCATGGACGGCCAAATGATCGCCGAAGGACTTTCGCTACTCATCGACTACGGCATTTACCTGCTTCCAGGTCTTTGCCTCTGTGCCCTGTGGTTCTGGCTGACACCAAAGACGCAGCCAGGTCTACGCATTGTGATCCTGCTGCTGACCTTCGTACTGATGCGCGATGTGATGACCCCGCTGCGCTTATGGTCCCTGAGTGGCGGCGTGCAGATCGGCTTTATTTCAAATCCATTGGTCCTGGCCACGCTAGGCGTTCTGTCGCTGGCGATCATCGCCGCTCTGGCACGGATCGCCCCCGAGCTATGGAAACTCGTGGTCTGGCGCAAGGGCAATCTCGGCGCCGGACTTGCCCTGGGCATCGCTGCCGGCTGTGCGATCGGTGTTCCATTGCGGCTCTATCAAGGCACCGATGTAGGCGAGTTAGCAGGGTACTGGCCTTGGTTGCTGGGCATGGTCGTGCTGGCCTACGGCGGCAACGCGCTGGAAGAGGTGCTGTTTCGCGGGTTCCTGCAAGGACACCTCGAACAGCACACTTGTGCACTACGAGCAGCCCTGATCAGTGCTATCGCCTTCGCCGCCTGCCATTCGTTCCTGGCACTGAGCGTTACCCGGATTGGCTGGCCGATTTTACTGTTCACGCTGGTCGAGGGGCTGGTCTGCGCTTTGGTGCGCATGCGCTATGGCGTAAGTGCTGCCGTCGCCGCACATGGGACGGCGATAGTGCTGATTGCCGTGCCCATGTAGTGGCCTAACGGCCATGATCCGTATGCATATTTGAAGGGCGTGCTCACGCGACTGCCGATGCAGCTTCGGTTTCTCAGATGCTGACAGTTCGGTTGGAAGGGTTACTCAGTTGCTGAAGTTCAAGCTGCTTGGCAGCACTGGCTTCGAGGTTTGCACGCTCTTGATCCAGATACTGATAGATGCTTTGGAAGCTGGCGATTTTCTGTTTGATTTCTGCCATCTTTTTTTCAATTAACTTAGCGCCGTCAGCACAATCGATCAGCTTGTTGCGCTGCGCATCCAGAATCTCGCCTATTTCCCCCAGGGAAAACCCCATGCTTTGCGCGCGCTGGATAAAGTCCAGATCCTGCAGCGTTTGCGTGGTGTAAACGCGATAGTTGTTAGTTTGCCGCAGCGGTGAGATCAGGCCGATTTGTTCGTAGTAACGCAGCGTATGGCGGCTGGCGCCGCTGCGGGCTTCGAGTTCGCCGATTTTCATGAAAACACCGCTTGACTGTAGAGTTGGGTCGATAGTTTACGCTTGATTTCTCACCTTAAACAAGGAACAGGGAAATGAGCGTGGAGTGCTTTGTCACGGGGGGTACCGGCTTTATCGGTCAACATTTGGTGGCGTACCTGAGTGCAAAAGGTCACACCGTTCGGGTGTTGATGCGTCGCCCGGATCGACTGGTTGCACTGCGCGAGCAAGTCGACAATTTGAGAGGCTGCGCAGCCCGGGTATTTGCCGTTGCTGGCGATCTGGAACGGGACAATCTCGGGCTGAGTCTTGCTGACCGAGAAGTGCTAAGGCGCGCCAGCGTCATATTCCATCTGGGCGCCCACTTCGCATGGGGGCTTTCAGTGGAGCATTCTCGTGCGGTGAATGTGGAAGGGGCAAAGCGCGTGGCGCTGTTGGCGGCTGAGCAAAAGAGCCGGTTAGTGATGATCGGCGGCTACATGCTGAAAAATCATGAACATCTGCAGCGCATCGGAATTGATCCTCGTTATCCGCAG
This sequence comes from Pseudomonas sp. NPDC087626, assembly GCF_044743405.1. Taxonomy (NCBI): domain Bacteria; kingdom Pseudomonadati; phylum Pseudomonadota; class Gammaproteobacteria; order Pseudomonadales; family Pseudomonadaceae; genus Pseudomonas; species Pseudomonas sp. NPDC087626. The sequence goes on along the minus strand of NZ_JBIUWJ010000037.1, from coordinate 18,222 downwards.
CTGACGAATTGGCCTGCTGTCTACCGACGTGTCGGTGGTTACGAGGGGAGCAAGCTGGAGGCGCATTTTGCGACCCTGGAGGTCATGTCCGCCAAGGGCGGGGAGATTACCGTTGTCCATCCCGCGACGGTTTGTGGCCACAGCCGTACGGGGCATATCCTTGACGGTCAGCCGCTGGTGGAGCTGATACGCAACCTTGTGCAGGGAAAGCTGACTGCAGTGCCTGGTACCGCCGAGCACTGGCTGCCACTGGTTACCGTGGATTACCTGGTTGAACTGGTGGCGGTGTGTGCTTTTGATCCTGCCATGGTGGGTCAGGAACTGCTGGCGCTCGATGACCAAACGCCCAACTTGCGAGAACTGCTGGTACAGGCGGCACAACCTTTGGGCTTAAAGTCTCCCAAGCATTACATTTCACTCCGATTGCTGAAGTTGCTACTGAGTATTCCTCCCGTTGCGCGGTTTTTGAATTCAAAACCCGAAGCCTTGGACTTCATCCAGACCACTCGTTTTGATACCGCGGCGGTCGAGCAGTTTGCCAACAGGCATGGAATAGCCAAGCCGGATATACGACAGTCTTTGCAGCACACTGCAAGGTTCGTCAACTCATATTGCATAGCCAAGGGCTAGGCCCTCTGACTTCTCCCTTGCGGGCATCCTCAAACTTTTCGCCGTCGATGTAGGACGGCACTCTATCGAACGACAATTCAGCGACAGGGATCGTCAACAATGCAATCTACTTTCAGCAAAGGCGTCATGTTTGCACTCTGCGCTGCGGCACTGAACGCAACGATCGGTGTGCTCAGTAAAGTGCTCATGAGTAATGGTTTCACCGCTAGCAGTGTCGCTGCCATCAAGACCGTACTTGGTTGCGTGCTTCTCTCGATCTTACTGTTTCTCCTCAAGCGCCCGGCGGTGTCGACCAAATGGACTCAAGCGGCTATCTGCGCATTCCTTGGCATCTTCGTGCTGTTCCATTTCGAAACGTCCGCTTATCGACATTACGCTGCGGCAGGTGTGGTGGTGGTGTTGATGGCCAGCGCCTCAATATCCTCGATCATTCTGGGGCGCATTTTCCTCAAGGATGCCATCACCGCCAACGCAACCGTTGGCGCCGCACTGGCTATCGCTGGGATCTCGGTGATCTTCGGCGGCGACCTGCAGCAGGGTTTTAACCTGCAAGGCGCTGCGCTCGCCTGCATGGCCGGCTGCGGCTATGGGGCCTTTTCAGTTGCCATGAAGCGTATGGGTGTTTCGGGAGGGCTGCACTTCACCCGGCAATTGTTGTTCTTTGGCAGCCTGTACCTGCTGATGCCGGCTGCGGCCGATGGTTTTGCGATGGGCGAGCTGTCGCCGCTGGCGATCGCTGCGCTGCTGGCGCTGGCCACGCTGCCGACAATCCTGGGCTTCTTCTGCACCACCAAGGCCATCGAGTATCTCAAGCCATCCCAAGTGCAAGCGCTGGAGCTGACCGAGCCATTGTTCGCCGCGCTGCTGGCGTTTGTGGCGCTCAATGAAGTGCCGCGCGAAAGCCTGTATGCGGGAGCAGCACTGATTATCGTCGGCCTGTGTTTCTCCAATGAACTAATCCGCTTGGGCAGCAAAGCGTCCGTCTCTTCGACCGAGTGAGCTAGTTTCGGATCCTGATGATTTCAGCAATCTGTGGTTTTTGAGAGTTTTGAGCGATTTGCCGCTTCTAGCCGATTTCTGTCTGTCGTCACCGGCTGAAAACGACCGATTCTGTTGAAAAAGTCGTTTCGCCCAGATTGCCCCAATACTGACCGCTGAAAACGTCTTTATTGCGCATAGCTACGCGAAATCTGAGCCCCGAACCCTCTGCTCGAAGTAAAGATTTCAATCTCAAACGCGTACTTTTCTACCGTGGAAACCATGACCGACTTTTCAACAGAATCGACCCAAAGCTGACGGTGGAAGGCGAAAATCGGCCAAAAGCAGCCGCAACATTTTCATCACTTACCTACTGAATAACCGGTCGCGCACCGACACGTTTACCCTGGGGATTAGCATTCGTGTGGCCTACGAAACCGATCCGGTACGGGCACCACTGCATGCCCCTACTTCGCGTGCGCTTCCTCCAACAGCCAATGCGCAAATGCCTGGATGGGAGCGCGGCTTAGCTCAAGGGGTTCGGGTAACACGAGGCAAAACGTCTTGGCGATATTCTTCTCCTGGGGCCATGGCGCAACCAGCCGACCTTGCGCCAACTCTGCTTCCACGTACAGGCGCGGGACGAGTGCCACGCCGAGCCCCGCCAGTGCAGCCTCGATCAACATCGCGTGCAAATCGTAGCGCGCGCCCATCGCTGCGTTGCTCAGGACAATTCCGGTTTCCTGGGCATAGCGCTGCCACGCATCCGGGTTCTGTCGTCGGTGTAATCGCGGCAGTGAATCCAGAGCAGTTACCTGCTTGCCGGGATTCAGGAGGGAAGGGTGGCAAACCGGAATTAACACTTCGTTCAACAGACAGTGCGTGTGCATACCTGTCCAGGCCGGGTGCTCAAAATGGATGGCGGCATCAAAGCCACTACCGGCAAGCACGAATGGCTCCATACGCTCCGAGAGGTGCACGCAGATATTCGGGTGTTGCTCGCCAAAGCCAGACAGCCTAGGAATTAGCCAGCGCAGGGCAAAGGTTGGGCTGACGGCGATATCAAGACTTGCGCCGTCGCTGGGCTGCCCCATCAAATACTGGCTGTCCCTGTCGAGTCGGTCGAGTAGTTCGCGCACTTGGGCAGCGTAGCGCTCACCATTAGGTAAGAGCCGCACACGGTTGCCAACGCGCTCGAATAGGGTGACGCCAAGAAAGGCCTCCAGGCGGCCTATCTGCCGACTGATGGCACCTTCGGTTAAGGCCAATTCGTTTGCGGCACGGGCAAAACTGCCATGGCGGGCTGCTGTTTCAAAGGCTATCAGGGCAGCGTTACTAGGGAGCTTTCGACGCATGGGCTTTCCTGGTTCAAGTCACAGCACCGACCTTGATTTTTAGTCACTGATTGGTGCCGAAAAGTCGTTTTATGGCTGCTTGGCGTGCCGCTAGCATGATGAAACATCAACAAATGAAGTGCCATGATGATTTACACAGTCGAATGCAACTACGCTGATCCCGCCAGCGAAGCCGAGTGGAATGCGTTTTACAGCTTGGAAAAACTGCCCGCGTTGATCTCGGTGAGTGGATTTAGCTCCTCGCAGCGATTCAAAGCCTTGAGCGGCGATTACCCGGCCTACTTGGCCCTACATTCAGTCGACACGCTTGCCGTATTGCAGAGCGATCAGTACCGCCAAAAAGGGGGCGGCAACTTTTCCCGTTGGCAGTCGCACATCACTGATTGGAGACGCAACCTCTACGCCGGCCCGGACCGAGCAGTTGCCGTGGGCGCGGACGAATTCCTGTTGGTCAGTGAACAAGGCCCTCAAGTACTGATTGAGTTAGGCCTTACACCTATAGCGCTACACGCCGTTGCTTTGGACAGTACCCCTGCGCACCGCTGGCTGGCCAAACTGGATTGCGCTCAGGCCAGGGCCATCGATCTGCCGGGACTGAATGTGTATCGTGCAATGACTGTGCAGTTACAGTCATGAGTAACGTGGACATACATCGTGGGAGACTCCCCAGCCAGCAAATTGGCGATTATTCAATCACAGCCATCAGCGACGGCTACTTGGGTGCTAGCCTGGATTTTCTAGCCAACATCACGCCAACGGAGGCGGCCCGACTTCAGTCAGCTGCCGGGATCAGCAATCCAGCCTCAATCCATATCAATTGTTATCTGGTACGTGGGCGTGGCCGCACGATTCTGATCGACGCCGGGGCTGGTGGCTTCAAACAATGGGGCGGCGAGTTACCGGCCAATCTTGCATTGGCTGGCGTGAAACCCGGTGAAATAGACACGATTCTGCTGACCCACGCGCACCCCGACCATATCGGTGGCTTGTTAAACGCAGTGGGAGAAATGGCATTCGTCAATGCTGAGTTGGTTGTGCACGAGCGAGAGCTAATGTTCTGGGAGGACGATGGCCATCTTGGCCAGGCCAGTGAACGCGCACGCGGAAACTTTCTGTTTGCACGAAGGGTGTTCGAGCGGTACCGGAAAAATCTCCGCCCGTTCACCACCAATGACGTATTGTCAGGCATCAGCGCGATGCCGTTGCCTGGGCATACCGTCGGGCACTGCGGATACTGCTTCGAGTCCGGGTTGGGCAGCCTGCTGGTGTGGGGCGATATCGTTCACTTTCCTCAGATTCAGATTGCACGCCCCGATGTCACGATTGCATTCGACCAGGACCCGCTGCTATCGGCGGCCACGCGAACGAGATTGCTGGATGTAGCTAGTTCAGACAACTTGATGGTTGCTGGCATGCACTTGGGCTCGCTTGGCTTTGCTCATATCAAGCGCTCCGGTAACAGCTACGTCATTGCTTACGAAACGTGAGCCAATTAAGGATAGCAAGCCGCCTTTCGGCAACTTTTTTCACTCCGAAACTTACTTGGAGCACTAAAGGGGCATATTTGTTTAATTGCTTTTGACGTCCGCTTTTGGACGATTGTGTTAAAAAAGTCGGCTTCGGTTTCCACGGCAGAAAAGTGCGCGTCTGAGATTGAAATTTGTGTTTAGAGCAGAGGGTTGAGGACTCAGATTTGAAGTGTCGGCGTGCAAAAAAGCCGCTCTCACCGCTTGATGCATGGGTAGCCAGGCCGGGTCGACTTTTTCAATACAATCGGCCGAAAGCGGCCGGTCGTGAACTGCAGCAATCGACCCAATGCGGACATCTGGAATGAGTAGTAACCGATCTGCCTGAACTGCGATCAAACAACTCTGCTACAGCGTTATGGCGTTCCATTCCTTCCGTACAGCCGGTAGCTTTGTCGCCGACTCAGACGTTCGTAATAGTCGCTCACTGCAGGAAAGTTCGGATGAGCGAAGGGTGTTTCAAACCATCGATTAACCGAGAGTCCAATCGGTATGTCTGCAAGAGAAAACTTGTCACCAATGACGTAGGCCCCGGTTGAGTCGAGCTGTCTATCGAGAATCTCCATGTGCCTCGACCAGTCATCGCATGAGGTTGCTAATGCATGGCTGTCTTGATGCCCATGCGAATGCCTGACCAGCGACATAAAGGCATAACTCCACGATTTGTTGAGATCCGACGCTTGCCAATCGATCCATTGATCCACACGCGCTTTGGCCCTTGCTTCGATCGGGTACAAACCGGTGTCGTCGTAGCGAGACGCCAGGTAGCGAATAATCGAGTTTGACTCCCAGAGGATGAAATCGTCATCCTGGATGACCGGCACCATGGCATTGGGATTCAACGCCATGAATTCGGGCGTTTGCGTCGACCTGAATCCAGAACCCCAATCCTCCCGCTCAAAGGGGATTCCAATCTCAGCGCAGGCCCAGAGTACTTTTCGTACATTGATCGATGATGCCTTACCCAGTACGCGCAACATTCCTTGTCCTTACAGTGATGGCTGGTCGTGTCGACAATATCGCCTAGTAGAGTCGGGTGTCCAGCGACCGTTTTTAGCCGATTTCTGCCGATCGCGACCGGCAGCTGTCGACCCAAAACGGACGCTAAGGATTGCATGAGAGGATAGTTTCCCGGCGCCTTCGTGCACCGTATAGTGGCGATATTTTGTCGGTCAAAGGAATGGCTATGTACCCCTCAAGCTGCCTACTCGTCGGTGTGATTGGCGACTGTGATATCGCTTATTTTTCGCATTGCGCTAAAAGGGCAACGCCATGCGTTTGAGAATGATCCTTGCCGGGATCGGCACAACGTTGGCGCTGGTGTCTGCATCGCCAGCCCAGGCTGCGCCCCTGCCGCCAGGAGCGATCAAACAGGGTGGTATTTCGGTGCTGGTCCAAGGCTCGGGACCAGACATCATATTGATTCCGGGATTGGCGTCGTCTTACGAAGTGTGGGCTGATTTGGCCTCCAGACTACAGCAGAGCCACCGTCTTCATCTGGTACAGGTAGCTGGCTTTGCCGGCTCGCCTGCCGTATCCGATCCAGGCGGGAAAGTAGTAGCGCCCACGGCCGAGGCGATCGCTGAATATATCCGCAGCCAGCGCATCGAGGCCCCGGCCATCATTGGCCATTCGTTGGGCGGTGAGGTGGCACTGATGCTAGGTGCTCGTCATCCCGACCAAGTTGGACGCCTGATGATTGTCGATGCGCTGCCCTTTTATGCGTTGCTGTTTGACCCTTCGGCGACCAGTGAAGTGGCGACCCCGCAGGCTGCTGCGATGCGCGATGCAATGTTAGCGGCAACGGCTGAACAGGCGGAAGTCATGCAGCATGCATCCATCGCCCGTCTCGCCAAAACTGAAGCGGTCAGGCCTGGCTTGGCCGCGGCGGGAACAAGCTCGGACCGCAAGACCGTGGCCGATGCCATGCATGAGCTGATGGTCACCGACCTGCGGCCTGAGCTTGGACGCATCAGGGTGCCGGTCGAGGTCGTCTATGCCTACGATTTGCTTTACGGCATAGATGCGACCCAGGTTGATGCAATGTTCCGTAACGCCTATGTGTCGACCCCAAACATCAGTTTCAGGCGCATTGATGGCAGCTTTCACTTCGTCATGCTGGACCAGCCAGAACTGTTCGCCAGTGCTGTCATCAAGTTCCTGGACCAGTAAGCGGCGGCAGTGGGTTGTCAGGGATAATAAATCTGTCCCTTTTTAAGCTTGCTGAAACGATTCATCAAGTTTATAAAAAGGCACAACTCCAAGAAAGGCTGCCGCCATGACCCCGCTCAAACTCGTTGTTGCCCTCAGCGCACTGTCCGCTGCCTCCCACGCCATGGCCTGGGATTACGTTCTGCTCGACACCGACAAAGCCGCCCAGAACTGGCAGATCACCAGCCAGCAGCTCGGCATAAAAACCGACAAACCCTTCAGCGTTATCCTGCGCACCTTGCACGGCGGTCGGCAGGAGGGTGTCAGCATCGTCGACATCGATAACGGCACGATGAAACTCTCGGTAGTGCCGACTCGCGGCATGAACGTGTTGCAGGCCTCGGTCGGTGATGTGCGCATGGGCTGGGATTCGCCGGTCAAGGAAGTGGTCAATCCGTCCTTCATCGAACTCAATGGCCGCGGTGGCCTGGGCTGGCTGGAAGGTTTCAATGAGCTGGTTACCCGCTGCGGATATGAATGGGTCGGCCACCCCGGCGTCGACAACGGCGAGCTGCTGACCCTGCACGGTCGGGCCGCGAACATTCCTGCGAACAAAGTCACCCTGCACATCGATGAGAAACCACCGTACGCCATCACCCTGCGCGGTGAACTGAAAGAGCAGGCGTTCAAGAAGGTCGACTTCTCGGTCGCGACCGAACTGGTCACCGAACCCGCCAGCGTGGTGTTCGCCCTCAACGACACCCTGACCAACAACGGCGACTATCCGAAGGAATACCAAGCGCTGTATCACAGTAACTTCAGTACGCCGTTCCTGGAGCAGGGCGCTCGTTTCGCCGCGCCGGTAAAACAGGTGTCGCCGTTCAACGACAAGGCCAAGGGCGATCTGCCCGATTGGCAAACCTACCGCGCACCAACCAAGGACTACGACGAAACGGTTTACAACGTGGTGCCGTATGCCGATGCCAAGGGCGATACGTTGACTGTGTTGCATAACAAGGCCGGTAGCCTGGGCGTTGCGGTCGGCTTCAATACTCAGACACTGCCGGTGTTTTCCCTGTGGAAAAACACCGATACCCAGGGCCAGGGCTATGTCACGGGGCTGGAGCCGGGGACAAGTTTTTCCTACAACCGTCGTTATCAGCGGCCACTGAACCTGGTCCCGACAATTGCGCCGAAGGAGCACAAGCTGTTCCGCATCAGCTACAGCTTGTTGGCGGATAAGGCAGCAGTGGACAAGACCTTGAAGCAAGTGAGCGAGATCCAGGGTGGGCGGGAGACTGAGGTGCGGCAGACGCCGTTGGTTGATCTGACCAAGGGCTGACGCCAGGGATAATAAATCCGTCCCCTTTAGACGGCCTCGGGCGCGCGGAAGGCCTTACTGTAATAGCCGGACTGGTCGAAACAGCAAACGTGCTTCTTGCCGGACGCGAGCATGTCGCAGGCATCACTGATTCGTTTTGCGCGCGTCTTGAGTTGCTTGGCTGAAGTGATCCAGTGTATCCAGTCGACTCGGGCGATGGTCGTCGTATCCCTCCAGACTTTATGAGCCTCTGGAGCGGCTGCCAGTGCCTCCTGAAGATCTGGCGGGATCTCAGGTTCGGGTTCCTCCTTCACAGGAGTGAGTTCGAGTGCAACGACATCCCCAACGGCCGCGCCTGCGGCTTTGAGTAACGCTCTACTGACCTGCAGCCAATGGCTCAGTTGACCATCCGGCTCAAGGGTTGCCTGGAAAGGGTGCCCATTGATTGTGCCTTCAACTGTCGTCCTTCCTCGCCTCGGCAACTGTTCACTCGCGTCTCTTGGCAGTACCAAGAACGCCCACGACGTATCATTGCCAGGCTTCGCCGGACGAAGAAGCGTTGCTTCGAATCGGGATTTCACATCGACTGTTGTCATTGCCACGCCTCCAATTGATACGCCTGGAAGGTCGACGCTACCGACTCGCCACGAGGCTGTCCAGCGGCTGCTGGTGGCCGCTGGTTGTCCTTCGCATCGTGCAACTAACGCCTCACAAGAACCCGCCCCGAACATTCCTTTGAGGAATGCCTCTTATAAAATTAATGAATTTTTCTTATCAAATTATCTGGCGTAGCTTGATTCAAGGACACGGAGAACCGCCTTGAAATCATCCCCTCTGAACTCAGCTGAAAAATTCGATACTTCACGGGCTAATGAGTACGCACGCCAGAGCCGTATCGCATTAGCCGGGTATGACGCCTGCCAGGATCTTGCTGCGTGCATGCTGGCGGCAAGCCTGGGCGATGCGCGCTCGGCGAAAGTGCTGGTGGTTGGCGCGGGTGGTACGGCTCAGGAGATTATTGCGATGGCAGCGCTGGAGCCGACCTGGCGCTTCACTGCCGTTGATCCATCTGAGCCGATGCTCGAGGCTGCGGCGCAGCAGTTGCAGGCAAACAATCTGCTTGAGCGAACCAGCCTGCATCTCGGCCATGTTGAAGACCTGGTTGCGGATGAGTCATACGACGCAGCGACCTTGATCGGGGTGCTCCATCATCTCGAGGGGGATGCTGCGAAGCGACAGATTTTACGCTCCATTCGGGCTCATCTAAAGCCGGGTGCGCCGTTGATTGTCGCCGGCAATCAATATGCTTATGCCAGCCAACCGTTATTGCTTGCGGCCTGGGGGCAACGGTGGCGACAACATGGCGCCAGCGCGGATGAAGTGAAGGCCAAGCTGGGGAGAATCCTTCAGGGTGCCGACCCACCCCATTCCGAGGCGGCGGTTCAACAATTGATGTTTGACGCCGGATTCGCAGACGCTACGCGCTTCTTCAGTAGCCTGTTCTGGGGGGCCTGGCTAACGCGTAAAACCATTTGAACGGCAGCGATAGGTTGTCGTTTCTTGCCAATCGACGGAGCTTGCGCCTTGGTGTGTCAGTAGGGCTTGGGTTAGGATTGCCGGGTTTTTCAAGGATGAAGCCAATGAAGTACCTCAAGGCCCTGAACGCCGCCGCAGAGCGTTTTCTAAGCAGGTTTACGCGCAAGCAGTTTCTCTTTGCCGCGATTGCGGTGACGGCACTCAATTATTTGCTGGCCTATACCGTCCCAGGGTACAGGTCCATCTATCTAGCCATGATCGGTGGCTGGTTGTTCGGCATGATTTTCGCGGGATTTCATTCTGCCAAGAGCGCCGAGAGCGAGTCATGAATGGCTGGCACTGCGCGCGCTCAACGTCGGCGACGCCGCTGCTTTTGACTCCATCCTTCTAGATAATTTGCGCCAGGCGCCGCGCCACCGCTGTTGCCTGTTCGGCACTGGTGATGTTGGTGAAGCCGAGTACCAGGCCATGCCTCGGCTCGACTTCCAGGTACCACTGCGATAGCGGCTCGACGGCGATGCCAACGGACCGGGCACGCTGTGCCAACTGGTTGTCATCACCTTCGCGAAGGCCCACCACCAGGTGCATGCCGCCGGCCTGGGGGTTGATCAGCAGGCGGTCTCCCATTTGTTGTTGCAGCGCCTCCACCAGCCATTGGCGGCGGTGGGCGTAGAGGCTGCGCATTTTTTTCAGGTGCCGGGCGAAGTGCCCCTCGTTGAGGAATGCCGTGACGGTTGCCTGCAGGAGGTGCGGGCAGTGGTTATGCAGTCGGTCTGCCTGGCGGGCGAACGCTTCGCTCTGGTCGGCCGGTACCACCAGGTAGGCCAGGCGCAGGCCTGGAAACAGCACTTTGCTGAAGGTCCCGGTGTAGAGCACGCGACCCTGTTGGTCGAGGCTCTTGAGGGCGGGCAGGGGTTTGCCCTGGTAGCGGTATTCGCTGTCGTAATCGTCCTCGATGATCCAGCTGCCCCGGCGGTTGGCCCAGTCCAGCAGGGCCAGGCGCCGTGGCAGTGACAGCGACACTCCCAGCGGGCTCTGGTGGGTCGGCGTGACCACGGCGAAGCGGGCATCCGGGGCGCGGCGGATGCCCTGTGCGACGTCAAGTCCCTGGTCATCCACGGGCACCGGCACCAACTGTGCGCCGGCTTCCAGCAGGGCGTTGCGGGCCATGAAGTAGCCGGGTTCTTCCAGCCAGCAGCTATCGCCAGGCTGCATGAGGGTGTGGCTGATCAGGTCCAGGCACGCGCGATAGCCGGCGCAGACGAATATCTGCTCTGGGCGGCAGGTGATGCCGCGGGAGATGCCCAGGTAGGTGGCGATGGCCGCGCGCAACGGCGCATGGCCGCGTGGGTCCGGGTAGACCAGCCCCTCGAGGCCGGCCTGGCGCAACTGGCGGCCCGCCAGCCGAGTCCAGAGCTTGCGCGGAAAGGCATCCAGCGCGGGCAGGCCCATCTGCAGGGCGAGCGGCTGCGTCCCGCTGTGGGTGGCCTGGTATGCGGTTGAAGTCAGCGGGGGCTGATGGATGGGCGAGGAAACGGCTGCCAGGTGAGGGGTGACCACCGTCCCTGCGGCCCCGCGAGCTCTCAGGTAACCCTCGCCAATCAGTAACTGGTACGCCGCTTCGACGGTGCCGCGCGCCAGGTTCAGCTCCGCCGCCAGTGCGCGAACGGCAGGCACCCGGTCTCCCGGGCGCAGGCGACCGTCGGCGATCGATTCACGAAATCGCTGATACAGCTGGCGATAGATGGGGGCTGGTTGGCAGCGATCCAGTTGGAAGGGCGGAATCATGGCCTAGTCATTTATGCATTTTTCGGCCCTGTAGCTTAAGCCATTACCGCCCTAAAGTGAGCCATCTCTTCACGGCGGACAACGCACATGCCTTACACCTTTCAACACCTCGACGACCCGCAGGCTTTGGCGGCCAGCTTTGCGCTGATGGGCGTGTTGCGCCCGCACCTCAATGACCAGGACCGCTATGTGGCGCAACTGGTTCGGCAGGCGGAGCAGGGCTACCGTTTGCTGGCCGCGCAGGAGGGCGAACGCCTGGTCGGCCTGGCCGGTTACCGCGAGTTGGAAAACCTGCTCTACGGGCGTTTCATCTACGTTGATGATCTGGTGGTCAGTCCCCAGTTGCAGCGCAGCGGCGTAGGCGCGCAACTGTTGAACGCGGTTCGCGAGCGGGCCGTGCAGCGCGATTGTGATCACCTGGTGCTGGATACCGGCCTGCATATGCCGTTGGCCCAACGCTTCTATTTTCGCCAGGGGCTGTTGGCCCGTGGCATGCATTTCACCCAGAGCCTGCGGGCAGGAAGTCCGGCATGAACAATCTGTTGTTGCTCAATGCCAGCCCGCAGGGGCAGGTGTCCCACGCCAACCAGTTGGCACTGGAACTGGTGGCCTCCCTGCGCAACCGCTATCCGCAGCTCGAACTGGTCGAGCGCGACCTCGGCGCGCAGCCGTTGCCCCCGCTGGATATGGACTATGCCCGTGCGCTAACCACGGCCACGCCGTTCGACTCGCCAACGTTCGCCGTATCCGAGGCGTTGATCAGCGAATTGGAGCGCAGCGATATGCTGCTGATAGCCACGCCGATGCACAACTTTACCCTGCCGGCCGCGCTCAAGCTGTGGATCGACTACGTCCTGCGCATTCACCGCACATTCAGCTCGGGCCCGGAGGGCAAGACCGGTCTGCTGCGCGATCGCCCGGTGTACGTGATTGTCGGTTCCGGTGGTTTTCACCAGGGCGAGCGGGCCCGGCAAGCGGATTTCCTGACCTCGTACCTGCGCCATGTGCTGAACACTCTCGGGCTGTTCGACCTGCACTTTTCTTATCTTCAGGGCTTGGTGTTGGGTGAGGAGGCCGTCCGCGCAACGCTCGACGATAGCCGCGCCCGCCTGGCACTGGAGCCACTGTTCAATCATCTCGTTTGTGCCTGAGCGATTTTTTCTACCGAGGAGTTTCACCATGAGCCAACTCAGACTGCCGTTTCCTTCCCTGTCGCCTGCCGCCTATCAGGGCCTGCTCGCCACCAACACGGCGCTGGCTACCAGCTCCCTCGGCTTGCCGCTGCTGGAGCTGGTGTACTTGCGCATCTCGCAGATCAACGGCTGCGCGTTCTGCCTGGGCAAACATGCGCAGACCTTGCGCGACAGTGAGGTGGCGCAAGAGAAGCTGGATTGCCTGGCGGGCTGGCGCATCAGCGAGCTGTTCAACGCCCGCGAACGCGCCGCACTGGCCTGGGCCGAGACACTCACCTACGTCAGTGAGAAGGGCGCGCCAGACGAATTGTACGAGCCATTGAAAGCGCACTTCAGCGATGTCGAGATTAGCGACCTGACGTTGGCTGCGGCCTTGATGAATGCGTTTAACCGGCTGGCGGTGGGGATGAAGCTCTAAGGGCAAAAATCCTATTCTCAAAACCCTGGGCGAGCCTGATAATCCGCGCAAACGTGCGAAGCGCCGCAGCATTGCGCGCAAGCGTGAGTTTTTCGAACAGCTGGATGAGCTGTTCTAGCAATCCTTACGGCGGGTCAACCCGCCGTTTTCACCCAGGTTGAGGGATTATCCTTGGTTAGCACATTAGCTGTTCACACCCTGCGTCCGCTGTCCGAACTGGATTACTACGACTGTCGCTCGGCCGCGCTGGCTGCGGATATCAGTGTGCTTGAGGCATGGAACATCATTACCGCACAAACCGGGTGGTTCATGCGCCTGGCGTTCCGGGTGAGGGACCGGATTTCCTCGCTGTTCGGGGTGAAGCGCATCGGCGGTTTTTCCGGTACCCAGCGCGAGACAGTCAGTGTGGGCGACTACCTGGATTTTTTCCGGGTGGAGCATTGTGCCCCCGACGTGCTGGTTCTGACCGAGCGGGACCGGCACCTGGATGTGATGATTTGCCTGTCGATAAGCGCTCGAGTGATGACGATCACCTCATCGGTGATCACCCACAACGCCTTCGGCCGCGCCTACATGGTGCCGGTCGGTCCAGCGCACAAGGTGATCATCAAGCGCAATCTGCGGCAACTGCAGCGCACGCTGGCAGAGCGCGCATCAGCGCTCACGGACTAGCAGCGGATCACTGCCGATCAATGTCGCGCCGCAGGACCACTGCGGTGGTGATGTCTTCAACGGATTCGTGAATCGCGACGGCGTCCCTGACTCGATTGAGGTCATCGATGGTGCGCGATTCAACCTCGATCACCAGGTCGAGCTGGCCACTGACCGAGGAGACGCGGCGTACCTGGGAGTTCTGGGCCAGCAGGTCGAGCAGGCCGATGGCGGGGGTGCGTTTCAGGCTGACCAGCAAGATGGCGCGAATCACGTGGGCGTCGATTTCGCCGATGTCGGCGCGGTAGCCGCGGATCACGCCGTTGCGTTCCAGGTTGATCACGCGCTCGCTGGTAGCACTGCGTGAGAGGCCAATCCTCGCGGCCAGGGCCTTCAGGGCGATGCGTGCTTCTTTCGACAGGATTTCCAGGATTTCGCGGTCTTTGGTGTCCAGGTCGCGCATATCAACTCCCCATTTTTGCTGCCGATTTTGTGCCGGTCGATTCCGACAATATGCAGGCCAAAGCCGACCGTATACTTACTGCCTTCCCTGGTTTCGCGTGCCAAGCTATCTGAAAAAAATGGCTTGGAAAACAATTACTATGACTAATCTTTCGCATCCTGCTCCGCAGTTCTCGACAGGCGATGCCGAAAAGCTGGGCGCGCAGCTTTTCAACGTAATCGGTACCGCCACGCCGCTGGACGGTGAACGAGATCGCAACTATCGGTTGCAGACCCAAAGCGATGCGGGGTGGATCCTGAAAGTCGTCAACTCCACCGAGCCACGGGTTGAAAGCGAGTTCCAGACGGCCATTCTCAGCCACCTCGCCAGGCACAATCCCGAGCTGACCGTGCCGTTTTTAAAGAAGAGCCTGGCCGGCGATTTCCTCGCCACGGCAGTGGCGGCCTCCGGCGAGACCCATGCGGTGCGCCTGGTCAGCTGGCTGCACGGCACGCCGATGGCCGAGGTCGAGCGTACCTTCGAATTGATGCGCAGCCTTGGCCAGTCCTTCGGTGAGATCGATCGGGCGCTGCAGGGCTTCATGCACCCCGGCGCGGTGCGCGATCTGGACTGGGATCTGCGCCACGCCGCCCGTTCGCGGGCACGCCTGCACTTCGTCAAGGACCCGGCCAAAAGGGCGATTCTGCAGCGCTTCATCGAGACCTTCGAACAACAGGTCCAGCCCCGGCTTGCGCGCCTGCGTGCCCAGGTCATTCACAATGACGGCAACGATTGGAACATCCTCGTCGATTCCGGCAATCACCAAAAAGTCTCGGGCATCATCGATTTTGGCGATGCGGTGCACACGATTCTGATCGCCGAAGTAGCCATCACCTGCGCCTATTCGATTCTCGACATGCAGGACCCCATCGGCGCGGCCGCCGCCCTGGCTGCCGGGTTCCATGAGAAGTACCCGCTGCAGCCGGAGGAACTGGACGTCCTGTTCAACCTGATCGCCATGCGCCTGGTAACCAGCGTGACCTTGTCGGCCTCGCGCCACGACCAGACGCAAGACAACCCTTACCTTGCCATCAGCGAAGCACCGGCCTGGCGCCTGCTGGAGCGGATGGACGCGATGAACCCGCGCCTGGCGACAGCAATCCTGCGCAAGGCCTGTGGGTTTGACGCGGTCGAAGGTGCGGGGGCGATTCGCCGCTGGGTGGCGCAGAACAGCCAGTCCTTCGCGGATATCGTGCGGCCTTCGGCGGCGAGCATGAACAAGGCCATTGCGCCGTTCGGCGATGCCGCCCATGTGATGACTGTCGCTTCCGCCGAGCAGCGTCCGGCAGAGGCCACCCAGTGGTGGGAAGACTTTGCGGCCGAGCACAAGGTGCCGCTGGGCATCGGGCCGTGGGGCGAGGAAAGAACCATCTACACCGACGCTGCGTTCGAGTCGCGCTTCATCCAGGGGCAACGGCGCATCGTGCACGTCGGTGTCGACCTGATCATGCCCGCTGGCACGCCGCTCTATACGCCGGTCGCCGGGGTGGTGCAGAGCGTCGAGGTCGAGTGGGAGCCGTTGGGCTACGGCGGCCTGATCATGCTCAAGCACTCCCCTGAAGGGTGCCCGCCATTCCTGACCCTGTGGGGCCACATGGCCCATGAAGCGCTAAATCGCCTGAAACCCGGTGACCAGTTGGAAGCGGGGGCGCTGGTCGGGCACATGGGGGCGGATCAGGAAAACGGCGGGTGGATTCCCCACGTGCATTTCCAGATGTCCACGGACATCGGCCTGAAAGCGAGCGAGTTCATCGGGGTCGGTGAACGGGCCTATCGTGAGGTCTGGGCCGATGTGTTCCCCGACACCTCGACGCTGGCCGGGATCCCGCCAGAAACCTACAGCCAGGATGGCCGCACCAAGGCTGAGATTGTCGCCAAGCGCAAGGAGCTGTTGCTGCCCAACCTGTCGATTTCCTATTCGGACCCGATCAAGTTCGTGCGCGGCGATGGGGTCTGGTTGATCGATAACTTCGGCCGGGCCTATCTGGACTGCTTCAATAACGTTTGCCACCTTGGCCACTCCCATCCGGATGTGGTGCAAGCACTGGCGCGCCAGGCAGGACGCCTGAACACCAACACCCGCTACCTGCACGACAATATCGTGGAGTATGCCGAGCGGCTCACCGCGACCTTGCCGGAAGGCTTGGCGGTGGCGTCCTTTGGCTGTTCCGGCAGTGAAGCCAACAGCCTCATGCTGCGCATGGCGCGCAACCACACCGGGCGCAACGATGCCATCGTGCTGGATTGGGCTTACCACGGCACCACTCAGGAACTGATTGACCTCAGCCCCTACAAGTACAAGCGCAAGGCCGGCAAGGGCCGGGCCGAACACGTGTTTGAAGCGACCGTGCCGGATGCCTACCGTGCGCCGGACGATTGGCCGTTCGAGGAGTTGGGCAAGCGTTTTGCGCAAAGCGTGGCGGAGCAGATTGACTGCATGCGCAAGCAGGGCAGGGCCCCGGCATTTTTCTTGGCAGAGTCGATTCCCAGCGTCGCCGGGCAATTGTTCTTCCCCGAAAACTACCTCAAGGAAGTCTATGCCATGGTTCGCGCGGAGGGCGGTCTGTGCCTGGCTGACGAGGTCCAGGTCGGCTTTGGTCGGGTCGGCAGTCACTGGTGGGCGTTTGAAACCCAGGGCGTGGTGCCCGACGCAGTGACCATGGGCAAACCAATTGGCAACGGCCATCCGATGTCGGCGGTGGTGACCACCCGGGAGATCGCCGACAGCTTCAACAACGGCATGGAGTACTTCAATACCTTTGCCGGCAGTCCGGTGTCTTGTGCGGTGGGGCTTTCGGTACTGGAGGTGATTGAGCGCGATAACCTCAAGCTCAATGCGTTGACCATGGGTAACTATCTGCTCGACGGTTTCCGCAAGCTGCAGCAGCGCTACGAGGTGATCGGCGACGTGCGCGGACAGGGCCTGTTCCTTGGGATTGAACTGGTCACCGACCGCAAGACCAAGGTGCCCGCCACGCACATGGCCAAGCGGGTGGCCGATGGTGCCCGCGAGCGCGGGATTCTGATCGGTACCGAAGGGCCGTATGACAACGTGCTGAAAATGCGTCCCTCGATGATTTTCAGCCAGGCCAATGCGGACTTCCTGCTGGAAGTGCTGGACGACAGCTTCCGGGCAGCACTCCAGTAAATCCCCGCAAACGGCGTGCGACAACCAGGGTGTCGTACGCCGTTTGCGGCTGGCGCAAAGCCTGGGGGTGATCAAGCGATTGGCAGCTTCACGAGCGGTTGTGTACTATCGGCGCTGGCCGCTGCTGCCCGCCGCTCGCTCCCGTTGGGAAAGGTGAAAGCAGGTTTTTTTCAAACTCTCCTGTATCACTCTTGATAGTCGAGGTTTGGCAACGCGAGCACCAGAATGCTTCGACTCCGGGAGTCACAATGCTGTCTATCCTCAAAGCCAAGCAAATGGCCAAGCACCTGCGTGCTTCGCTCGAGCAGCACCATCAACCAGTGTCCCACTCCACCGCGCTTGAACTGGTCGCCCAGCAGTTGGGCTACAAGGACTGGAACACCGCCTCGGCACTGCTGCCAGAAGAAAATCCCCAGCCCGCTGTGACCTTCGACAAAGCCATTCCGATCCTGCGAATGTTCGACGAAGCCAAGGCGCGGGAGTTTTATCTGGATTTCCTGGGGTTCAGCGTCGAATTCGAACATCGCTTCGAAGCGGATCTGCCGCTGTACCTGGGCATCAGCCGTAACGGCCTGCAACTGCACCTGTCCGAACACCATGGCGATGCGAGCCCCGGGGCGACGATATTCGTGCCGATGCACAACATCGACATGCTCCGCGATGAGTTGCAGGGCAAACGCTACGGTTACGGACGTCCGGAGATAGTCGAGCAGGGCTGGGGCAAGGTTCTGGAAGTGTACGACCCGTTCGGCAACCGGATTCGCTTCTGCCAAAGCTGATGGGGTGATGGGGTGATGGGGTGATGGGCACGGCGCTTTAGCCAGGGCCCAGCATAGGTTTCTACACAACTTTGTAGCGGCCTGTGGCGAGGGAGCTTGCTCCCGTGGCGGCCTCTGGGGTGTTGGATTAGGCGGAGTACATATCCATTTCTGCGGTAACGGCCTCCTATGGTTCCGCTTTTACAGCGGCTCACTTTTGGAGGAGCCCAAAAGTAAGCAAAAGGCTCTTGCCCCACCACTTGGCAC